>JAGQXH010000024.1 GCA_020436695.1 Lewinella sp.
GACAGAAGATGACAGGCAGCATCCTTATGGCCAGGAGTTTATGCTACAATTGAATGCTGGATATACACAAATTGCCGCGTCCCCACATGAAAGAGCCGTGTTGTATAAGTTGAAAGAAAAACAATGAGGTACTTAACTAACTCAACAGGTCAGAGGGCACTGGTTCTAATGTGATAATTTGATAATGGGCTAATTCGATAATGAATTGACACAATTGTAGCCCATTATCAAGTTAGCTTATTATCAAATTATCACATTAGTTATTCAGCATCACCGGCATTACCAGCATCAGTATCTCCCGCTTTTTGTCTTCCTCTTCAATGGGAGTCAGAATTCCCGCTTTGCTAGGTGAGGAGAATTCCATTTTTACTTCATCTGAGCTGAGTACTCCCAGCATTTCTGCCAGGAAGCGGGCGTTGAAGGCAATTTTCATGGCGTTGCCCTCATACGTGCAAGCCATTTGCTCGGTGGCTTCATTGGAGAAGTCCAGATCCTGAGCGCTGATGGTCAGGCTTTTGTCTGAAATATCCAGCACCACCTGGTTGGTGGTCTTGTTGGCGTAAATCGCAATACGTTTCAGGGAGTTCTGGAAATCTGCCCGGTTTGCAAGCATGTTGTTTGGATTGTCAACCGGGATGACTGCATTGTAGTCAGGATAGCGGCCGTCGATTAGGCGGCAAACCAGACTCATGCCTCCGAAGCTGAAAAAGGCATTTGCTTTGTTGAAAGACATGGTTACACCGTCATTGGCGGGTAAGGCATTTTTCAACAGGTTAAGTGCTTTTTTGGGAACAATGAATGTGGTACCTACTTCACCAGCCAATTGGTGAGTAGTGTATTTCACCAATTTGTGCGCATCGGTGGCCACACAAGTCAGCTTATTCATATCCAGTTGAAAATACACGCCGGTCATAGTAGGGCGCAATTCATCACTGGAAGTGGCAAAAACGGTGTGGTTTATGGCATCCAGCAGGTATTGACTGTTTAGTTTAACCGTTTGAACTGAATCTGGCGCCGGGATTTCCGGAAAGTCTTCTCCGTTTTCTCCTGCCAACTTGTATTTACCATAGGAAGAAGTTATCTCGATGCCCCAGTTGGAGTCGTCCACTGTAAAAGTGATCGGCTGTGGCGGCAATGCTTTCAGGGTATCCAGTAATATTCTGGCGGGTACGGCTACCGAAAAATTATCGTCGGCCAACACGTCAATGGTGGTGGCGATGCTGGTTTCGAGATCGGTAGCGCCGATCGTCAGTTTTTTGTCTTCGATTTTAAAAAGGAAATCCTCCAAAATAGGCAACACCGGATTTGGCGCTATGGCGCCGGATGCGATCTGGATTTGCTTAAGGAGTTCGGAAGATGAGATGCTGAATTTCATAATTAGCTTGTTTTCAGCCTGCTGTATTTTTGAACAAATAGGGTATAAACATTTGTTACAGAGAGGCCATTGGCTGCAAAAGTACATTTTTACCCCTCTTCACGCTTTTGAAAAAACTAACATTTTGTGGAAAAAGCAGGGAAATCTACCTTCGCCCTTTGAAACAGGGCATTGTATGGTACACTGCTCAGGCATTCAATCAGCTCAGGTATGTTAAATCGCCGTTCGGCTCCATTGGTACATCAGGTTGGGAACCTCAATCTCCCTTATCCAAAAGTGTTGCATCTGGATAATGGAATACCCTTGTATGTGCTTGATTTTCATGATTATGACGTGCTAAAAGTTGAGGCTGTTTTTCATGCCGGAAGACCTCAGGAAGAAAAGCGCCTGGCTGCCCGTGTGACCTCAAAAATGCTGCGGGAAGGAACCACAACGCGAACAGGAGCGGAGATAGCCGAACATTTCGATTTCTATGGCACCACCCTGAGTGTCCCAACCAATCTGGATACAGCCAATTTTGTACTGTATTCGCTGGCCAAATACGCTTCTGATGTGATCCCGGTTTATGCAGACCTGCTGCACAACCCAACATTCCCGGACGCAGAGCTGGAAACATTCCGGAGAACCAGCATTCAGGAACTGTCAGTTGAGTTGGAAAAAGTAGAGACCCTGGCTTACCGGAAAATCACAGAACTGATCTTTGGAGAGAACCATGCGTATGGCTATAATTCTGTTACAGCCGATTATCAGGCGATTCAGAGGGCCGATGTTCAATATTTTTTCAGCAAATGGTACAGCTCTGGAAATTGCCGCTTGTTTGTGAGCGGTAAAGTGGATGATGCGTTGATTCAATTGTTAAATGATCAATTTGGTCAAAAACCATTTGCGATTCCCAGTCCGGTCATAGGTATTACTGAAACCACCAATCCTGCCAAACCGGAGCGGGTGGATATTCATCATCCAGGGTCGCTTCAATCGGCAATAAAGATTGGCAGAAGGTCTTTTGGCAGAAAGCATGAGGATTTTAATGGCTTATTTGTCCTGAATACCATCCTCGGTGGTTATTTTGGGTCGAGGCTGATGGCTAACATCAGGGAGAAAAAAGGCTTTACCTACAATATCTACTCAACGCTGGATGCCTATTTGAATGATGGCTGCCTTTACATCGCTACTGAAGTGGATCCGGGCAATACGGAGAAAACAGTGAGGGCCATTTTTGCAGAAATGAAAAAGCTCTGTGACAAGCCAATTCCTGAAGACGAAATGGAAATGGTGCGCAACTACCTCCTGGGGATGTTCTTGAATGGACTGGATGGCCCCATGAACACGGCTGACATCGTTCGTGGACAAATAGTTGAAGAACTGCCCTGGGAAAGCTTCACCACCATGGTAGAAACCGTGCGGAATATTACGCCTGTTCAGATCCAGGAATTAGCCAATAAATATCTGCAGAAAAAGGACTTTTGGGTGGTGGTTGTGGGGAGCTGATGATATACAATATCCGATATCCAATATCCGATATCCGATCGGATTTTGGATTTTGTATATCGGATTTTGGATATCTTTAAAAAAAATCAAGTTTTTTACCTAAAAATGAAGATTTCTCCGCTCAAATTAGGTGAATAATCCGCAGAAACATGCGTAATTTTGCCCGCTTTCCGGTAAAACCCCCTGTTTTGGAACGAGCCGGAAACTGGTAATTACAGGTGTTTGGGATAGGCCCCATTTGATTTTGTGTTCAGAAAAGAAAAATCAGCTTATTCCCTGCAAAACACCCTTGCCTCACATTCTAAACAAACCGTTGTGTTCAATTTTTTAAAATTATTTAAGCAGGAGTTAGCCGTTGACCTTGGTACCGCTAATACCCTTATCATGGTTGATGGTGAAGTAGTTGTTGATGAGCCATCCATAGTTGCTATTGACCGTCGTACGGGCGCCACCATTGCCACCGGGCACCGTGCCATGCAAATGCACGAAAAAACCCACGAAAACATCAAAACCGTTAGACCGTTGAAAGATGGTGTAATCGCCGATTTCCAGGCTGCAGAAGCCATGATCCAGAGTATGATCAAAATGGTGGGTAAGAGAAGCACTTTGTTCAATCATCTGAAAATGGTGATCTGCATTCCCAGTGGCATTACCGAGGTGGAAAAACGCGCGGTATTTGATTCAGCTGATCACGTTGATAGTAAAGAAACTTACCTGATTCACGAACCAATGGCCGCAGCACTGGGTATTGGTCTCAATATTGAAGAGCCGGTTGGCAACATGATCATCGATATCGGTGGTGGTACCACGGAGATCGCGGTGATCGCCCTTTCCGGCATTGTTTGTGACCAGTCGATCCGGATTGCCGGTGATGAACTGACATCAGACATCATCAGCTACATGAAACGACAGCACAACATTCTGATCGGTGAAAGAACGGCCGAACAGATCAAGATCCATGTGGGATCGGCGCTGCACGAACTGGAGGAGCCCCCTGAAGACTACGCGGTGAACGGACGGGACCTGATGACGGGTATCCCCAAGCAGATCAAAGTCAACTACAGCGAAATAGCACACGCACTGGATAAATCTATCTCTAAAATTGAAGATGCGGTCCTGAAAGCGCTGGAGACCACGCCACCCGAACTGGCGTCGGATATCTATCGCACCGGTTTGTACCTAACGGGCGGTGGAGCCCTGCTCCGTGGGTTGGACAAACGCATTGCCCAAAAAACTAAGCTTCCCGTTCACATTGCTGATGATCCGCTGAGAGCGGTGGTCCGCGGCACAGGTATTGCCCTGAAGAATACGGATCGCTTTTCTTTTCTGATCGACCGTAAGAGTGTATAATTAAGTCTTCAGTCGTAAGTCTCTAGTCTATAAGTCCGTATTCTTTTTCGGTCATTTAATTCAGATAGACTGATAACTTACGACTCACTGACTTACGACTAATTTTCTATGACTACCTTCAAAAGAGTAAGGCGGTTTGGTAATTGGGTCACGTTTCTGATATTGGAAGCCATTTCCCTGGCACTGGTAGTGGAATACAATCAGTACCAGAACGAGATCTTTATCCACTCGGCTAATGTTCTGACCGGCAATCTCAATGAAGGCACACATTCCATTGGGCAATATTTCTCCCTGACCGGGGAAAACGAGCGGCTGCAACAGGAAAATTCCAAGCTCCTCGCCGAAGTCAATGCCCTAAAACAACTGCTCCCTCCACAAGACAGCAGTATTCATGCTCCGGAACTACACTCACCGCGTTTTGAATTCATTCCGGCCAAAGTGATCAATAAAACCCTGCTGGGGCAGAATAATTACTTTACGATAAACCTCGGGCGTCACGACAGCATCGATGTCAATATGGGTGTAATTGGCGATCAGGGGTTGGTAGGCATCGTCACGAATGTATCCAAGCACCACGCCAAAGTGATGACCTTACTGCATCCGCTGGCCAGGATCAGTGCCTCCATTCAGGGGCAGTCTTTCTACGGATCTCTATCCTGGGACGGACACGATCCTTACCATATGATCCTGGAGGACATTCCCAAGGAGGCCGACATCAACATCGGAGACAATATCATCACCAGTGGTTACTCCAATTTATTCCCACCGGATATTATTATCGGCACGATCGAAAGTGCTGATAATAAAGCAGGAGATGGTGGTCACACCATAACTGTAAAGCTGATCAACGACCTGTCGAGCCTGACCTATGCTTATGTTTTGAAAGATCGGATGAAAGAAGATCTGAAACAACTAGAAGAATAATGGGAAACATTATTTCCGTCAATATCATTCGGGCAGTCTTTATTTTCTTCCTCCAGGTATTGGTGCTCCATGCATTTTCCTACGGTTGGATCGCCTGGTATTTCTATTTCAACATCATGCTCTATCCATTGATCATCATCCTGCTGCCCATGCGTACGCCGCAGCTGGCCGTGCTGTTCATCGGGTTTGGGCTGGGTTTACTGACGGATATGTTCTACGATTCACCCGGTGTACACGCCAGCGCTTCCGTGGCTACGGCCTTCCTCCGTCCCTGGGTCTTGGGGCAACTCGAACCCCGGGAAGGATATCAACTCAATGTGGGGCCTACCCGCCAGCGCTTCGGTTTCCCCTGGTTCAGTCAATATGCCGCTATATTACTCGCTTTTCATCTGTTGGTTTATTTTACGGTAGAGACTTTTGCCGTCGCCTATATCCCGAGAATTCTGGCCAAAACAGCCTACACTTTTATTTGGTCAATTATTACTGTATTTTTGTTTACGTCGATTTGGAATACAAAAGATTAGCGCATGTCTATTCAAGGACTGCAGAGAATGCAGAACATCCGGTTTGTATTTGTCATCAGTGCCGGCTTGCTGATCTGGAAGGCGTTGGATCTGCAGGTATTGAATACCAAGTTTCGCGATAAGGCCAAGGTAGCTACCCGCGATCTGTATACGCTCTACCCGGTGCGGGGGGTGATGTACGATCGGGAGGGACGACTACTGGTGACCAATAATACCGTCTACGACATCATGGCGGTATACAACCAGATCGATTGGGCAATGGATACCACCGCGTTTTGTGAGCTTCTGGGCATCACTCCGGAATATTTCGTGGAGAACGTCAATCAGAACTGGCTGGACAATCGCTTTTCCAAACGCAAACCCTTTGTCTTTCTCAGTAAAGTATCCAAAGAGACCTACGCCCGCTTTCAGGAAAACATGTATCGGTTTCCGGGTTTTATTGTGCAGAAAAGGAACGTCAGAGGCTATCCGCACAAAAACGCGGCCCATGTGTTGGGGTATATCCGCGAAGTGAACAAAAAAGAAGTCGAAATTGACACCCTGGATTATAGCCCCGGTGACTATATCGGGGCCAGCGGCCTAGAAAAAACCTACGAAAGAGAACTCAAGGGCACTAAAGGCTATCGCTACGTACTGAAAGATGCACTGGGGCGCCCGGTGGATTTCCTCCAGGATACGACTTCGCAGGAAGCTCCCATTTCCGGACGAGATCTCTATACGACCCTGGATCTTAACCTCCAGGCCTACGGTGAGCATCTTATGCAGAATAAAGTAGGAAGCATCGTAGCCATTGAACCCGCCACCGGAGAGATCCTGGCCATGGTAAGTACTCCGACCTACGATCCGAACCTGCTGACCATTAATCAATCCCGCAGTAAATCCTATGCAGCGCTGAACCAGGACTCACTCAAGCCCTTTCTGGATCGCTCTATCATGGGTTACTATCCTCCCGGTTCACCTTTCAAAACGTTGGTAGCGCTGATCGCACTGCAGGAAGGCCGTCTCAATCCCAACCGGACCATCTTCTGCCAGGGAGGTTATTTCCTCAATGGTCAGAACCTGATGAAGTGTCACAATCACCCTACCTGTACCAGTGTGCAAATGGCGATCCAGCACTCCTGTAACGCCTACTTCGCCACGGTATTCCGGGATGTGGTAGATCAGTTCGGCCCCGATCAGGTAGCTGTCGGCCTGGACACCTTCAATGCCTACCTGCATCGCTTTGGACTGGGAGACAAACTGGCCGTAGACCTTCCCGGCGAAGTTGGGGGGAACTATCCGACTCCGGCCTATTTCGACAATGTTTATAAAAAAGAATCGAGTTGGAAATCCGTATGGATTCGCTCTCTTGGTATCGGGCAGGGGGAATTATTGCTCACCAACCTGCAAATGGCTAACCTGGCCGCGATCATCGCCAACCGCGGGTTTTACATCCAACCTCACCTCGTACGCGGCTTACAGACCAATGTGGATGCCGGCCAGTCGACCAATGTGCGCCTGCTACAATATCCGGAACACGAAACCGGTGTGGAAGGCCGCCATTTCGAAACCATAGTAAACGGGATGGAAATGGTAGTGAGGGCTGGTACGGCCCGCTCTGCAGCTATTGAAGATATCATCGTATGCGGTAAAACGGGAACGGCCGAAAATGCCCAGCGCGGCGGACAGGATCACTCTATTTTCTTCGCCTTTGCGCCCAAGGAAAATCCGGAGATCGCCATCGCCGTATATGTGGAAAACGGTGGATGGGGGGGCTCTTATGCCGCGCCGATCGCCAGTCTTATGATCGAGAAATATCTGCACAAAGACGGTGAAATAAAAGGCACCTACCGGAAATATCTCGAAAAACGGATCATAGAAACGAATTTGATCGATCTTCCTTAGTGACGGAGCAATAAAAAATGATGACACTTCATAGATATTTTCTGAGCGCTTGTCTGATACTTATATCCACCCTGGCTGGAGCGCAGGCAGAGCAGGAACTACGTTTGAAATTACTCTTTGTGGGCGATATCATGGGACATGATTCCCAGATCGAATCCGCAGAAGTGGTGGCCGATACTTTATACGATTATTTTCCCTGCTTTGAATATGTGGAACCCTATCTGGAAGCCGCTGATCTGGCGGTTGCCAATCTCGAGGTCACACTCCCGGGCACTCCACCCTATAAGGGATATCCGCAATTCCGGAGCCCGGAAGATCTGGCAATGGCTACCCGATTTTCCGGCTTTGATATGCTCGTCACAGCCAATAATCATTCGAATGATTCGGGGCTGAATGGTGTTTTAAATACGATACAGGTCCTTGATAAATATGACTTTTACCATACGGGAACCTTTCAGAACCAGGACGAACGCGATGCCTATTACCCGCTGATCGTATACCGGGGCAGTTTCAAACTGGCCTTTCTCAACTACACCTACGGCACCAATGGGCTGAGTACCCGCCCGCCATCAATAGTTAATCTCATCGACGAAGGACAGATCGAGAAAGACATGGCCGAGGCCAGGGCGGCTCAGCCGGATGTGATCATCGTTGTTATGCACTGGGGAAATGAATACCAGCGGAATGAAAATAAGGAGCAAAGCGATCTGGCAAAAAAACTGGTGACATGGGGAGCCGACCTGATCATAGGAGCACACCCTCACGTGGTTCAACCCGTAAAAGAACTCAAAGTCAAACTGCCGGACGGGTCTGAGAAGCAGGCCCTGGTGGCCTATTCCCTCGGCAATTTCATCTCCGGTCAGCGTCGTGCGCATACCGATGGAGGCATGATATTCCACGTAGAGCTGGCCAAAGATATGAACCGGAATACCACGCGGATCGCCGATCACAGTTATTCTCTGGTTTGGCGATATATCGAAAAAGCAGAGGACGGTTCGAAAACATTCAGGGTCTTACCCATTAAAGATTTTGAAGACGCATCTCCGCCCTTGTTGTTACCGGACAGTGACCGGAATGCAATGCTTAATTACGCTAAAAGCACCCGGGCCCTGCTCGACCAGTTCGACAGCAAAGAAGCGGAAGCAATCAATCCGCCGGTACAATTATCTGAAAAATAGAATACCTTCGCGAGAAAGTAGGGCACGGGCTTGGATGGATTTGCCAATACTCCCATTTTCCAGGCAATATGACGCCGACCATGCCCTCTCATGTTATCTACTTCCAAACATTGCATTGCTGATTCAACATCAGCTGGCTCATAATAGCCTTCGTACATGATCGTATCCGCCATCGTAGCCGCTGCCCGCAACGGGGTGATCGGCAAAGACAATCAGATCCCCTGGCACCTTTCTTCCGACCTGAAATACTTCAAGAGAACCACACTGGATCACCATGTGATCATGGGTCGCAAATCTTTTATTTCCATTGGCAGGCCGCTGCCTAAGCGCACTAATATCATCATCTCTCGCGACCCCTATTTTGCCGCTTCCGGATGTCTGGTAGCCCGGTCCGTAGAAGAGGCTTTGAGTATCGCTTATGACAACGATGAAACGGAAGCCTTTATCATTGGCGGCGGTCAGATCTATGCGCTGAGCATGCCTTTTCTGGATCGCATTTATCTAACCGAGGTGGATGCCGAACCGGACGGTGATGTCTTCTTTCCGGACTTCAACCCGGAAGAATGGACTTTACTCTCCAGTGAAGCGCATCCGGCTGATGAAAAAAATGATCATGCCTACACTTTCAAAGTGTATGAACGCATTAGGGAGGAAGAAGAATAGCCAATTTACCAGAATTATCCGATCGATTTGAAATAAGAGTGGGCATGAGCTGCGTTCTGATAATAAAGAAAGTGGGCAATTTGCCGTTTTTGTGAACTTAAATCCGGAATGATCCGGCTTTGCCAGAACAGCTAAGCCGAATTTGTAGTATTTTGCTTTTTTGAGTTCATTTACTAAAACCCAGGATATATGCACCTTTACGCCTTACTGGTAGCCATAAATGACTACCCGATTCTACCATTAGCTCAGTGCACAAACGATGCACAAAAGATCAAATCCTATCTGAAAAGCCTGGAAGGAGACCATCTGACGCTCCATACCCTGGAGTTGCTGAATGAAAAAGCGACCAAAGCCAATATCCAGGCGGGTATTACGGATTTTCTAAGCCAGGCCGGCGATGAAGATGTCGCCTTTTTCTATTTCAGCGGGCATGGTGCCCAGGAGGTGACCGGCGGCCGGTTTACCGACGAGCACGACGGCATGCTGGAATGCCTGGTGAGTTACTACGAAAAAGAACAGAAAAGCGGTTTCCTGCTGGCGGACAAGGAGCTTCGCTATTTATTTTCTCAATTGCCCAACGATCCCCACCTGGTATCCGTTTTTGACTCCTGTCATTCCGGAGATATTGTGCGGAGTGCTACGTCAAAGGATTTGATCAACAATTACCAGGTAAAAAGAATGAGCGGCTATTTTGTCGCCAGAGATTACAGCGAGTTTATATTTCACGATCAGTTGCCGGAAGATCACGTAAAAACACAGCCTTTATCTGAACTCATCCCCTTTAAGAATTCCGTCCATTTGGCCGCCTGTAGAGACCGGGAACTGTCTTGGGAAGATAGTCAGGGCGGGATTTTCACCCGGTATCTGCTCACGCTACTAGCCGCTACCGATAGTCAGATCAGCTATCAGGAGATTGCCCGTTGGGCCAATATCAGCCTGAAGAACATCACCGAAAAGAAGCAAACGCCCACCATCAGCGTACAGGGTGGAGGTAAGCTCACCAGCGTTTCTCCGTGGCTGAAGCTTTCCTCAGTCCATACGGCTGAGCGGGGTGGTGTGTATGCCGTTCACAATCAGGGCAAAGGTTGGTATCTCACTATCGGCAGCTTAAGAGGGATCAAGGAAGGTACACCCGTTTCACTGGATGTTGACGGTAACATGATCACCCTCAAAGTTACCGATGCTGAAATGGACATAGCACTGTTGGAAGATCCCTCCGCACAAGGCACACAACTGGATAGCAGTAAACGCTATCATGCCACGCTGGCTACGACCTACGCACCATTACAATTATTCATCAACAACATAGATGGCGACGAGCAGACAGAGGAACAGATCCGGCAGATCGCGCTCAAAAATGAACATATTACTCTGAGTGATGCAGACAATGCTAACTTCTTCCTCAACATATTCAATGAGCTGGTCTACATTTCTCTTCCTGATGAGGACTTTCGTCCGCTAGTCAGACAGATCAACCTGCTGGATGAACCGGAAGTGATAGAAAATGCCCTGCACGAGCAGTTGCACTATCTCGTGAAATGGAACCACTACGATACCCTCGTCAATCCGGGGGTCGGGTTTGATAACATCCCCCTTCAAGTGGAGCTACAGATATGGCAGGAAAATGACTGGATCGATATCACCCATGACATTTCTTACGACCTGATGCCCAGAGCGAAAAGGGTAAATAATCCCAAACTGGGGAATCCCTGGGCCCAGGCCTTTAAGATGAGAATAACGAATATCTCCGAGGATCCACTCTATGTGGCCCTCCTGGAGCTCCAGTCTGACCTGGGTATCGCGTCCGATTCAACCGGTGGACAGATCATTGAACTGGCACCGGGGCAGACCAAGCTCCTCTTCGATCAGTCGGGGAATGTAGCCAGCATGATTTTCTCCGACTATAAAGAGGTCTACAACTGGAAAAAGGACTGGACCCGTATCCGCTTTATTTTTAACAACCACAAAGATCTGACCATTGCACTACAGGAGTGCCTGCAGCCGGCACTTGAAACGCCGCTGGTGATCAGCCGGTTCAATCCCAAATCATTGGCACTATCCAAAGGCCAGCAATTGGGTAATGTTTTCGAGACCTTTGTTAAGAAATGGGGTACGTTCCAGATCTCGCTCAACCTGGTCAATCCGGAGTACAACATCATCTCCGGCGATCTGCTCGATCTGTGGGACCATTACAAAAAAAGAGAAGAGATCGCCCCCTTCATCAATCAACTCTATTTTGAACCGGACCATGACGGCTTTGTCACCAAAACCAGGAGCCTGCCCAACCGGACCGGAGAGGATGTCAATTCCAAAGGGCTCTTGCTTACGGTAAAAAAGACGATCGGTAACTCCCTGGATAATCTGCGACGCAGGCGGAAATTCAAAAAAGCCCGCCTGACCATGACCGATAAACCGGTGATCGTTGCCGAGGGTGATTCCTGGTTCCTGTATCCTTTCCTGGTGAAAGATATCCTGGATTACGTCATGTTGGAATTTCCAGTGCTGAGTCTGGCTGCCGCCGGAGACGAACTCGAGAACTATAAAGCAGATGGAGAATTGCTGGAAACCGTTGCCGAAGTTCGACCTAAGTTTGTGTTGATCAGTGGCGGAGGTAATGACATTATCGGTCCGGAGATCGAACACCTGCTTTTTGAACATATTCCGGCCGGCAAAACCCCTCGGGAATACCTCAACGAGAAGTTCGACACCAATATGGCCAAGCTGAGAGAACTGTACGAGTATTTTATTGCCGAACTCAAAAAACACGTCTCTGTCAAACAGCTGTTTATCCACGGCTACGACTATATTCGCGTAGATCACGATGATAAGATCGTTTCCCAGGGGTGGGTCAACCGGTACATGAACGAAAAAGGGATTAGCCTGCAGGAAGACCGCGACCGTGTGATCCATTATCTGGTCGATTCCTTTAATGATATTCTGATCGAACTGTCAAAAGATGATCCTTTCGTAACTTTTATCGATCTTAGGGGTAAAGTACAGCAAGGACAGTGGTACGATGAGATTCACCCCGATGATGTGGGGTATAAGACGCTGGGAGATTGCTTCATCGAGGCGATCAATACTTTTTAAGTGCTGGAGGAAAAATAAGACAACAGATCCGATGTATGGTCGATAAGAAACTGGCGATTATTTATTACTACACTGATGAGAGCAGGGCCATCGTTGAACCGGATGTGGAAAAATTTTACAAGGTTCTGGATGAGAATGCAGCTTTTCAAAAGGCCGGCATTATGGTGCAGTCGTACTATGTACCTAATGCCGTGCATCTGAACGACACCCTAAAAAAGCTGGTACAGGAACCTTTCAGTGAGATCTATCTTCATTTTAGCGGCCATGGGCAGACCGAGGGCATTCCCTACGATGACTGGATCGTAAAGAACGAGAACTTTGCGATCATGCTGGATCATAACACCCCCAAGGTTAACCCAAAGATCGTTTCCTGTTTTTTCTCTTCCTGTAAATCATCTCAGCTAGCGAAGATCGTCGCCCAGCGGAATATTCCCATCGTTATCGGCACGCAGAAGGACGAAGATCTGGAAAACAACTTCGCCATTGCCTTCCAAAATGCCTTTTACAAATACCTCTCCCTGAAATGGAGCTTTAAAAAGGCCTTTGAACAGGCCTCCAACGATGTGGAACAGGGTTTTCAGAATAAAGACCTTTCGCATCAGGTCCTTTTCAGGGGGATAGGTAGCGGCAACATCTTTGAGCCGGACGATACCCTTGAACTGCAGATCCTCCTGATGGAAGGAGAGGAAAACCGCCACATGATCTACCCCAATGTATTGGACATGGTGGATTTCGAACCCCCTAACAAAAAGATCCTTTTCGTTCTGGCCAATGAGAACGTCTATAAAAAATTTGAAGAGGCATTCAATGCCGCCGGCCAGCACGAATTCATCAAGTTGTTTTTGATCAAGAATGAAAATCTCCCGGATGTAGACCTGGAATCTTTCAAACAGGCGCTCTCATTCCGGGAGATCCGGGTTTTGTTCATCGTACAGTCGGAGGACCTGCTGTTTAAGGAGAGTTCGTCCCGGTCAAAATCCAGATTGCTGTTCGACAACGATAAACTATTCCGGGATTTTGCTGATCTGGAGATCGGCATTGCCGTAAAGAAAGGCGTAAATGAAGAGACGGCCTTCCGGAATACCGACTTCCTGAAGGCGGAGCTCCATACATTGCCGACGTTCAGATACGACGAATTCGATGAATTGTTCAGAGATAATAAATTCGACAAGTTCATCAACAAATTTACGGTCGACCTCTCCCAGCGTATCAGCTATGTCATGAAGTTTCCCTGCGATCCAACCCGGAAAGAGGTCACGGCGCTTTATAATCCGGCCAATTATATCTGTGCTTTTTTTGCGCCCCGGAAATACGAGAAACTGATCAATTATATCGTCAATTGGTTGCGGCAGTATACCAAGATGCCGAATCCGGTCATCATCGCCGACGATTCGCAAAAGGACCAGTTGAAAATTACCGATATGCTGACTACCGCTATCGTAAATAATTATCCGGACGAACCTCATTATTCGGTACTCGATCTGGCCACGCTCTTCAAGATCATCGTGGCACAGGGGCATATCGTGGTTTGCCGGGCCGATCTACGGGATGATCAGCTGGAAGAATTCAAACAGGATCTCGCCAATCTCCTCTCGGATCTGGACGGCTCCATGAAGAATTTAAGACAGGCACCCCGGCAACCAACTTTCCTGTTCTTTATCAACAGTGATAATTTTACGTTTACCGATCATCCGGTACTGACGCTGTCTAAAACCAAGAATTTTTCTATTCCTCAGCCGGTCACCAAGGATATCTTTGATGAGTGGACGGGAAAAATAAAAGGAGACGATCTCGAATTCGATCAGTTGCTGGATCATTTAGGGGAAACTGATTTTGATACTTATAAAGACCAGGGGCCGGATGCGGTGATCGAACTGATTTGCGAAACCCTGAAGATCCCGCCTCAGCAAATTTTGAAAATTTCATAAGCCGATACCATGAAAAAGAAATTGTTGGAATTAGGTCCTGATCAGGATAATCTGACCATCTCCATGATCGAAGTGAAGAGAGCTGATTTCGAATTTGATTTTAAAAACAAAAAACTGAAACCTGAACTCAACGATAAGCCCGATAAGGTGTCGGCCTACGTCATTAGTAAAGAATTGCTCAATGCGGTTAATGCGGCCATTATTACAGGTCGGCCATTGTTGCTGAAGGGAGAGCCTGGCTGCGGCAAGACCCAATTGGCCAAAGCAGTAGCGGCCTATGTACACGGTAAAGAGCTTTCCAAATACTACTTCGAATGGCACGTTAAATCACGGAGCAATGCCCGGGATGGCGCCTACCAGTTCGATCACGTAAGCCGGCTGCGGCACGCCACCATCAATGAAAAAGATGAACATGACAAGCCCAAAGCAGCCGACCCGACCAACTACCTCAGCCTTGGCCCTATGGGACTGGCGTTTGTCAGTGCCCCTCCAGCAGACAAATCGGATGATCAGGCCCCCAAAAAGACTTTTCCCATTTTGCTCATCGATGAGATCGATAAGGGGGATATCGACTTTCCCAACGATCTGCTGCTCGAACTGGATGAGATGCGCTTTTTGATCCCCGAACTGCAACAGGAAGATAAATACATCAGTGCTGCCGAAGACGATCGCCCGCTGGTAGTCATTACCAGTAATGACGAACGCGAGTTGCCCCCGGCTTTTCTGCGCCGGTGCCTCTACTACAAGATCCCGGGTTTCAAAAATGATCGACTGGAGAAGATCGTCAACTTCAAGCTCGAAGAGTTTTACAACGATCTGAATCTGCCGGCAGCGGATCGACGGGATATTTCCCCGGATCAGGTAAAAACCATTGTACAGAAGTTTCTCGATGTTAAGAACAGCGCCTCTTCCGCAAAACCGCCTTCTACCAGTGAATTGCTCGACTGGCTCAAGCTCCTCCTCTATCAGGTGAACACCACCGGCCATTCGATGGATGATCTGATCAACGATACGGAATTGCAACAGCTGGCCCTGAAATTAATGAGCAGCTAACTGACGGATGCTATGAAAAAGCCACTCTGGACCTTCTTCACTTTATTAAAAGCCCGGACGCAACTGCTGCTTTCCGTCGATCAGTACGCCTATTTCCTGGCGGCTTTTCAACAGATACCGACGGGGCATTTCAAGAATTATCATGACCTGCGGGATTTTTGCAAGATCTTCTGGCTGAAAGATCAGGAATACGAGGCAGACTTCGACCTTCTGTTCGAGCAAATTGCCGTTTGGGAGGATCTGAAGCTTTCTTTTTTGGAGCCGGAAGAAGAACCTTCACCCGAAGAGCCCGGCAAGGGAACTGACGCCGGTGGTACACCTTCCACCGGCGGAGGCAGCCGGGGAGGAGGCGGAGATCAGGGGCCGGGGCAGAAAACAAATGGACAGGAGGTGCAGGACGATGATAGCACCGGTAAGCAGATCGAGGAAGAAGAGTTGGCGGAAATTGAATTAACGATTAAAGAACAGGACCAAAACGCCGGACAGACGGCACGGGCTGCCGCCTATCAGTTTGAATATACTTTCACCCTCAACGATCAGGCGATCATGCCTTTTGAGTTGAGGCACTTTGCTCAGCGGTTGCGCCGTGAGGTGGAAACACCGGTGAAGGTACCAACGAAAGATCTGGATTACGAGCAAATGATCATTCAGTATACCAAATACCGTTATATCGACGAGATCGTGTACCAGTTCCGGGACTCCAGCTCCTCCAATATCGTGTTGCTGGCCGATCGCTACGGTTCCATGCTGGCGTACGAATACGTGGAAAAACAACTGTATCTGGCGATCAATACCATACCGGACTGTAGTTTCGAGCACTACTTCTATTACAACCTGCCCGAACGACAGGGTTCCGAAAATTATCTCCTGAAGAATGCCGGTAAAGGCAAGCCACAGCTGGATACCGGCAAACACAAGTGGAATACCGATACCTGGTTTTTCATATTAAGCGACGCCGGGGCCCATTCGGGGATGGTGAACCGGGGGCGAATGGTGGACACTTTCCGCTGGTGGAATTACCTCCGGGGCATTTCCAGTCATGTGTATTGGCTGAATCCGGTACCGCCCGACTATTTGCAGGGGAGTACGGCTCAGCGCCTGAAAGTGACCATTCCCATGATCTATCCGACTAAGGATGAATTGAAGAAGTTTTTTCAAAATCTGTAAATGGCGAGCAAGGACGTAAAAATATCGGGCGGGATGCCCCATCTTAGTGAAGAGCGCAAAGCCAGGATCGATGCTTTTGCCCTGTACGTTGCCGTCCTGCCCTGGTTCAATATCGATGTGTTGCACAAGCTGTACATCAATATTTTTGCTCCGGTATACGTGCCGGCGGCGAACGAAAAAAATACCGGCTCCTACGAATTGCGTGCCATCGCCTGTGCCGATCTGCTGCAATCCAGCTGGGTCAAACGCATCGACTACAATGTATTCATTTTTTTCCCGGAGAAGCGGGACCTCCTGCGCAATGAAATGCTGGCCCGGCCCCAAGTGATGAAACAGCTTGGAGAGTTCATGCTCTCCTACGCTGCTACCTGCCGCCAGCACTTTCTCGGTATGCGTTATCTCGAAGTATACCGCATTGAGGGCAATCTCATCGTTAACCCGCTGGCCGAGGCCGATCACATCGCTCAGCATATTGCTCACCAGCTCAACCGGAACAGCGCTCCGGGTAATATGCAGCCTTCCGTTGCCTATTATCTGAATATGCTGGACCGCGATGACCAAAAGGCAGGAAATGAAACGCTTAGGGCATTGCTTAAAGGACTGGACAGCTATTTCAAAGAAGACGAAGAACAGGCGGCCCGGGAGTGGGAACAAATGGCCAATCAGGAACCCGACCAGGGAGCTTCCATTAGCATTAAACTGCCAAAAAAGGTACAACGGGCTATTTTAGAACAAATCGGAAAGTTACCGACTGAAGAAGATAAGGCGCCGCGGAGTATTTATGCTGTGATCGTGGGAATAAACGATTACGGCCGATCTGCCCAGTCTCTAAATTCAAGTGTAAATGACGCCTTAGCTATACATCGCTTTTTGCAGGAACTGACCGCTGCCAATAAGAACCTGACGGCCTATTACCCTAGCTTGTTGCTTGCTCCGAATGAAGCCGATTATGCGGCCCTTCAAGAGCACAATCTGGACACCAATGCCTACAGCGCTCCCACCCGGCAGAACATCATTGACACCTTCCAGCAGTTTAAAGCAGCCGGTAAAGAACAGGAAGACATCTGTATCTTTTATTTTGCGGGCCATAGCGGTTTTCAACAGTCGGCATTCCGGGAAGATCCGATAGATAATACGCTGATCTGTTCTGATAGCCGGACCCCGGGAGGCCAGGATCTGACCGATAAAGAATTGTCTTTTTTATTGTGGGAAGCTCTGAGAAAACAGGGGACTGATCAGGAAGATCAGGATCGGGAAGTACACACAGTAGTCATACTTGATAGCAACATTTCCAGTAGACGTGTAGAATCTAATGTTGGGAACTACCAACAAATGAGTAAGAGTTCCTATAAACTACCTTCCGGAACAAAATCCCTACCGGATTATTTAGGCTACCGGGATGCCCTTTCCTTGGTAAAGGCTAACAATGCCGAGGAGGCCTATTTACAGGCTGTTGAGCAATGGCGTATCAACTTACCGGTCATTACCTTATCCGCCGGCTCAGATGAGATCAGAGGGGTGTTTGAAACTCAGATAAATGGAAAAGACCATGGAATATTCACTTATAGCTTGCTTCAGGTTCTCCGAAAAGGAGGTGGTCTTAAGTTAACCTATACGGATTTAATGACCAGTGTTCAGAATCTGGTTCGCAAGAAGGTAGAAAACCAGGTCCCCCAACTAAGTGTGACGGGATCAACCGACACCGCCAATCTCACTTTCCTTGATGGTCCCTACAAAAATCCCGAAACGTATTATAGGGTCTCATTTGATGCAAAACAGAGCCGGTGGGTGATGCAGGCGGGGGCGACGAACGGTATCGCAGCCTCCAGTGAAATGTCAGGAAGGACAGTTGTCCGGGTATGGCCGGTCACTGATCCGGATGAATTTGTAGATGTAGAAGTGGTGGAGGTCCGGACTGCCCAATCTTATTTTGCGGTGGAAGAGGGCGTCGACCTCGATCCTTCCCAGGAATATATGGCTGAAGTAATGCGTATGGCTACGCCTCCCATACGGCTGAAGCCCAGCCAGGACATGCACCCGGCTGACCGGCCAAAGCTACTCGACGAAATGAGCCGCCCGTCCCTGGCCAATTTTGTGATCACTGAAGATGCAGAACGCGCCGATTACATGATCTGTATTCAGGATGGTTCTTACTGGCTTACGCGACCAGGAAACGATATCCCGCTATTCAAGCCAAGTGAGGATTTTCAGGAGTTCGAAGATCATTTGCAAACCCTTGGCCGATGGAAACATCTGCTCGACCTAAGTAATCCTACTTCCGGTATTAGACGTGAAGCAATACAGGTGGAAGTAGAAGTTATCGAAGAAACACCACTTAGTCTGGAAGGCATGGATTCCGTTTCCGCCGATCGGGTGCTGAACGATCCGGAGGAAATAAGGGTTACGGATAAAGGAAACCTGCAACCGGCCATCAGAATTAAATTACGGAGTAGTGGCCGCCGCTATTTTGTATCGGCTCTGTTTATGGATAGCCTGTTCGGGATCTCCGCCAATCTCGAGGTGGAAGAAACCGCTCTCGATAAAGAAGTATATCTAACCTTTGAGAATCAGGGGAGCAGTCACCGGACGATACCTCTGCACCTGGATGAACAATATAGCAGGCTCGGCATTTCGGAGATTACAGCTTACATCAAGATCTTCGTTTCCACACACGAGCATACGGTAAAAAGCTGGGAACAGCGATCCCTGGAGATGGCTCCGGATGAATACCTGGAAACGAGTCGCTCTATCGGGCAGCGCCCTAAAGGTATTCTGATAGAAGAAGACGAACTGTATGATGCCGACGACTGGACCAGCATCATCATCCCTATCCACATTAAACGCCTTGCCAGGCCTCAATTGCAGGCTATCGGTGGCGATGTGCCCAATGAGTTGCGCATCGGTCAACGTACCCTGACTGTACCTGAAGGTTTTTCGGCCAAACTGACGGCATGGGGAGAGGGATCCGGTGTAGATCAGGAGATGGTGGAGGAAATGCTTGCCGGGACCTCCGAAGCAAGCCGGGCACTGCGTGAACATGTCACCTACGCTCAGGAACTGGCGGCCCGATTCGGTGAAGAGGGCAAAGAACGGTTTGCTCTGATAGAATTGACAGATATCCGAAATGCCGATTATCTCAATCCGAATACGCCCATCATAATTCGTAATGAGGAGCGAGGTAGTAATTTGGAAGTTGATCTGTGCTATTGTTTCTCTCCATCCGGCTTATATATTCCGCTGGCTTTTTCTAATAACAGTGGTGAGATCAGGCTGGAAATGATACCTGAAGCAAGCTCGGGCAAGCTTTTTGATGAGGAGAGCCGACCATTGAAAAAAGCATCAGAACAGACGGTAAAGTTGTTTTTGCAACGTCTGCAACTGAGCGCTGGACTTGAACGCACAACAAATTCCGGATTGAGTGCATTGGCAATACAAGCTGACGGCAATTATGAATTAGCCGATATCGATCCGAAAAGGCTTCAGGATCCCTCGGCACGTGTTTGTCTCATGCTTCCCGGTTTTTTTGAAAGTGCGGTGCTTCATAAAGACCCTATACCAAAGATCAACCGGGTGCTGGACCGGGCTTTCGATATCATTCTCTTTTTCCATTATGATGCAGTAAATACTCCTCTGGAAAAAACGGCCCATTTGTTAAAGGATCAACTGGAAAGAATAGGGCTGCGTAACGAACGCAGACTGACTATCCTTGCCGAAGATATCGGAGGCTTGCTAGCCCGCTGGTTTACGGAACAGGTTGGTGGCGATCAATTCACCGAACGACTGATCATGCTGGCGCCTCCAAATAATGGGATCATTCGGGAGAACCTTCACTGGTCGCTTTTGGCATTGCTGCAATTGGCCATGAATGGCTCCGGTCCTCATCGCTCCTATCTTCCTGCTCTCATGCGACTGAACGGGGAGTTTCATAGCGGATCAATCTCCAGGCTCGATAAGCTCATCGCATACGGTTCTGACTTCCTGAAGCGATTGAATGAAGGAGGTTCCTATAGCAGCGGTTATCCTGGAGATTATCATCTCATCGCTGGTAATACCGATCGAGCTGAAGCGAAAGAGCTGGATAAAGATCTGAGAACCGAAAATTATCTACACATACTCCGGGAAATCAGATCTAACCGGATTGGAGATCGCCCTGAAACACCCAATGACCTGTTGGTGTCGATATCCGATGCCCGGAACCTGCCGGCGAAATATGAATTTTATGAAGTGGGGTGCGACCATCTTTCCTATTACCACAGCGAGCAGGTGGCAGAAAACCTTGAATATATCTTTAGAAGTAACCAATATCAAACCACTGCTTAATTTTTAGTTTAAAAATTTTGAAATTAACAAATATTGTTATAAATTAGAGTCGGAATTAAAATTGTCAGCAAGATGGTAATCTGCTGACTGATGCACAGCTCACATATACATTTCCTTTCCATACTCTGCACAACTGAAATTGATCACTACAATTTATCATCCAGGTTGACGGTCAATAGTCGGCTATCGCTTATCCCGTAGGGGTACGTTCCGTCCGGTGTATCTACAATGTAATTTGCATAGTTCACCTGATGAGGATGAAATGAGCTCATGGTCTAACAATCCGGGGCAATTCCATACATTTTCAGCACACACCCGATTGACTGCCGACTATCGACTGTTGACTGCCAGCTAAACTTTAAGCCATGCAGGAAGACCTACTCCACTTTGCCTGGCGGCTGAAGCGTTTTGACCGCTCTGATCTGTTTACTACTGATGGTCAAGCCATCGATATCCTTCAATTCGGAGAAGCCAATCGCCATGCCGGACCAGATTTTATTGACGCCCGCGTTCGTATCGATAACACACTCTGGGCAGGGAATGTAGAAATGCATTTGAAAGCATCCGACTGGACAAAGCATCGCCACCAGGAAGACCGGAGCTATGATAATGTGATCCTCCACGTAGTATTGGAAGAAGATGAGGTAATTCATCGGTCCGACGGGCAACGTATACCTTGTTTGGAACTGCGGCGGCGTATCCCACAGAAGTTATCCCGCATCTACAAAAGTCTGTTACAAAATGAGCACTGGATCCCGTGCCAACATTTGTGGTTCCGGGTCGAGGACAGCGTAAAAGTGCTCTGGCTGGATCGACTCCTGGTGGAACGGCTGGAAGACCGGACCACAGGTATGTCCGAACGACTGACAGCCAATGGTCAGGATTGGGAGCTTACACTCTATCAGTTGCTGGCCCGGGGATTCGGTACGAGGATCAATGTTGAGCCCTTCGAACAACTGGCCCGTTCACTGCCGCTGAATATTCTCCAACGTTATAAGAATAGTCTGTTCCAACTGGAAGCGCTGTTATTCGGACAAGCGACCCTGCTTGACGAAGATTTTGCAGAGGAATATCCAAGAAAACTGCAAAAAGAGTATCATTTTTTGAGGCGAAAGCACAAACTAAAACCCATACCGGGGCAACAATGGAAATTCCTACGCATGCGGCCGGCTAATTTCCCCACTATTCGCATTGCCCAGTTTGCCATGCTGATACACCAGAGCACCCATTTGTTCAGCAAAATGCTGGCGGCCAAGAATGTGCCGGAGATTGAGCATATGTTCGACTTGAAAATATCGAATTACTGGCGGGATCACTATACCTTCGGTAAAGTATCCACACCACGGCAGAAAGCTTTGGGCCGTTCCATGATCCACCTTCTGATCATTAATGTCATCGCCCCGCTCTTATTCTTATACGGAAAATCCAGAAGTGAAGAAAGTTGTAAAGACCTGGCGATAAAATTGCTGGAAGAGATCCCGGCGGAGAAGAACCATATTATCCAAAAGTGGAAAACCCTCGGGCTGGAAGTACATACGGCTTACGAAAGCCAGGCCTTACTACAGCTCAAACATGAATATTGTGAGAAGAAACGTTGTCTGGAATGCGCGGTGGGAGGGGCGTTTTTACGGGCTTGAAATAATTTACTTTGTCAGTAGTCAGCTGTAGTGCTTTGCCTAAATGCTACAACCGACTACTGAGCATTGGTCATACTCTGATGATCAGTTCAATGAGAACTGCATCAGCATATCTGCACTGTTGTGAAACATGAGTTCGGTGAGATGGGGAGTCATAAAGTCACACAATGGGAACGTATCGATGATCTCCATAGCTTCAAACTCGGAATTGGCAGAAAGTATCACCCAAAGTTTCAAACGGTCCATTGACAGCGAATAGGACTTAATAGTCCCTTCCGCCAACATCTGATTGATCATGTATCTTTGCTGAGGTATGAGTGCCATAAACTCTTCATTCATCACTTCCGGCAACTCAAACTCTATCATATATGTATGTTTCATCCTTTGCATTTAACTAAGTAGTTTGACGGAAATAAATAAACAATTTTTTCTCCGTCTCTAAGAGAAACGAATGGCTCGCCTAATTGTTGACCGTTGCAATTTATATTAACTTAATCTTAATCTGCTAATAACCTTGTAATTAGCCGATTTTATCTGTGGCTCTGTCCATTCTCAATCGCTGCGCCATTTCCAAAGAAATGGATTCGGCATATACACCGTAAGCATCTATCAGCAATCCTTTTTCTCCGGTAGAGGTTTCTATTACATAAACAACTGAGTTGTCATCCGGATTACTTGCACCCTCAAATCGGTAATTACCCACTACAGTAAATTCCTTCGGTGAAAACTTCTGTTCGAGTTGCGGGCAGTGCAGTTGTTTTTCCTCCAGATTAAAATCGTGGATATATCCTTCTGCTTTCAAGCCTCTGATCGCTTCTGATAATGTTTCGTAATCTTTCATAGTTATGGCCTTTTATTTTTCCAACAATAAAATGCTCCATGGGTTCGGAGTGGGAGGATCGCATGTTGGGATAACCTCAATCCAAATGTCCCTCAATCCAAATGTCCCCCAATCCAAATGTCCCCCAATCCAAATGTCCCTCAATCTAATCGTCCCTCAATCCAAATGTCCCCCAATCCAAACGTCCCTCAATCCAAACGTCCCCCAATCCAAATGCCCCTCAATCCAAACGTCCCCATTATCAGATGTATGCCCCTAAAGCACTGTTTTACAGAAAATAAAGGGAAAATGAGTAATTTGCATCCTAAATTTGAGTTGTACAGGAAATTTTATAATTCCCGGTATCGTTAACTGTATGACTATTGTTAGGTCCCTCTGCACATGACACATTATTCTTTCAAAGTAGTCACCCCGGGTGGCGGAATAACCGGTTACCCGCTGACAACTTTCCGCAAATTCAAATGATAATGAAACAATCATTAAGCTTAATTCTCAGCTTGTTCTTACCATTATTTCTCATCAGCCAAAGCTTATTTACCGTAAATGTCGGCACTTTTGTCGACGCTAAATCCCCTCAGTTTGATGACATTCGTCCGCTGGGCTTCGTCTACGCCTATGAGATGAGCAATGGCCTGAGCCAGGTCTATCTCGGCGGATATGATAATAAGGGTGCTGCCGACAAAGCAGCAGCGGCCATCCAGCAGAAGGGTTATCGCTCGGCTTATGTAGAAGAACGTTCCCTGGCGCAGGGGCAGACCGTAACGGTCATCCAACTCGCTACCCGGGAAACCGATAAATTGATCGAGTGGGAACAATTTGAAAAGATCGGCACCCTGTTCGGTATGCTAAACGACAACCTCATCAAGATCGTTACCGGTATCTATCCGAATGTGGATGCCGCCAAACAAGCCCTGGTCGGCATCAAGAATGCCGGATTCAATGATGCTTTTGTAAAGAACGTCAACAACACCCTGCTCATCCGGATCAATCAGTTTGAGACGGGGCTGAAAAAGCCGTTGATCCCCATCAATATCGACAGCCAGGCCAGCGCCAACAACTCAACTACGTCTCCATCGTCTTACGGCGATACTCCGGGTGAATCCCGTATTATTACGCAGCCCAGATCCGTAACTACACCGACGACACGGGAAATCGGGCCTAATATTGTAAAAAACAATACTGCCGTAGCTACGCTTCCTGAGATCCGCTCTAATGTAAAACGCCGCTCTGTGCTGGATCTTCAGAAGGTACTCAAAGCCGAAAAAACCTACAGCAGCAGCCTGGATGGGTATTACGGCTCCGGCACCAAAAGTGCGTATGACCTCTTTACAAAGAGTAACCGGACTTATCAAAAATACCAATTATTAGGCGAATACTTTAATCCTTCAGTATCGAGCAGTTCTAACAGTCGTTTGCAGCAGGCGATCAATAACCTGCTGGATGACCCCTCAGCACCTATGACCGTAGAGACTTCGTCAGAACCTATTGCCAAAGCTTATCAGGCCTACCTGTTGTTCCGTACAGTAGGCCCGGGTACGGATGTCAATAACCTGATGAACTCCGCCATTCAGGCTTCTTATAACAGTGGTCAGCGATTGACCACTCAGCCACCCTTTGATTACAACGCGACTTACGCTTATCAGAATATGGATCAGCTGATCCTGCACCTGTTTTATCTCCACGCTGCGCCGGGTAACGATATTGCGGCTCCCTGCTGGTTGTATCAGGAACACCCCCAGGAAACGGCTGCTGCTTATTCCTCTTTTGCCCGCTTTAGCAGTGAGACATTTAAGCTACAGCCCTGCGATCAATTCACCAACTGGCAGGAGATCCAGACACTGGAAGCCATTGCTGCCGATCTCAATGTGGACGGGCAGGTAAATGATGCCAAGGCCGGGGCCTACGCTTCCGCGCGTTCGCAACTTTTCTTAGCGCCAAGAGCGTTGGAGCCGCAGGAAGTAAGATCAGTGGAAAGCTGGAATGATCAGATGTGGGCCAATTTGAACACCTGGGCTAATAATGACCCGTTGCACGCCAGGATCGCTACCGCCCTGAAGGTTGCTTATTTCCAAAGCCAGGT
>JAGQXH010000250.1 GCA_020436695.1 Lewinella sp.
TAATGGCCACGGTCATCCAGTTGACTTTTAAGTTCCCCATCGTACTACAGTTTGATCACCTTCTGCTTAAGCAGTACATAGAACACGATCACGGCTGCGGCGACCATGGCCACCGTGAACCAGGCCTGCCGGCCTTTGGGGATCGTCTCCCGCCAGTTGGGTTGCGGCCCGGTACTTTGACCGGTCGTGGCCTTATCGGCTACGATCTGGTCCACATTCGGCAGGGGCTTGACCGTGTAATTGCGATCAGTGCCCACACCCGCATCGAGCTGGCTCAATACACTGTTCTTAAGCGTTGCGGCTCTCATTTTTTCAGGATCAGTAACAGCAGCAGGAACAGGACCGCTCCGATGAGAAGGTACAGGACGGTGTTATCCTGCCGGACGGCATAGCCGGATCCACTCCCCGGCGGATAAGCCGGTCGGCAGCGGGGTGAGTTGGGATTGATCAGGCACAACACATCACCGACCGCATCTACGGCCGTATCTCCGTTGTTGTCCCACCAGTCCCAGAAGCTCCCCTTCTGTTTAGTGGTATCCTCGGCTACCGTTCCCTCGACTTGCCAGGCTCCCATTATGCTGCTTGCTTTGGTACAAAAAAAGGATTACTGCTTGCGGCCCAGCTCGGCTTTCTGATAGAAGCCCAACACCAGTTCACAGTCCGGCTCCTGTACATACACCAGGGCCGTGCGGTTGGTGATGATGGTGTAGTCGGAAAAGGTGTTGATACTCAGCTGGTACTGCCCTTCGTGGATACCCATATCCGGGTACATGGTCTTGAGCAGGCGCGGCTCGCTGCCTTTGGAAGAATCGTAGATCTTCACCGGGCGGGCGAACTGAGACAGGGCCACCTGTTCGTTGCTCTTGTTGACATCCAGGGAAACGACGCGCTGCTTAAGCACATCGAAAAAGCTGGCATTGTGCACGATGTCGTTGAGGATGAACTGATAGTCGGCGGTGAGGCCTTCGATGGTCACGGCGGGGTCCATAGCGAACTGGAAGCCCAGTTGATAGCCACGGCCGCCGTCGAACAGCACGATCTTGGTGGCGGCTGCCATGCCGGCCGTACTCACCTTAAGGGCAAAGTAGGGATCGGTGCCCAGGCTGGGTAGTTTACCGCCGGCTTCTACCGTCGGCACCACCGTGGGCCGGTTGATCATCGCATCGGGCTTATTGGGAACCAATACCCGACGCTGGCTTGCTTGTCGAAGCATAAGACTTTGGTTTATTGTCAGAAAAAAACCTGTTTGTAAAAACTTGATGGGACAATATTCGGGAAGCTTAGCGGGCTCGACAAGGCTTTGATACAGGTGGGATCGGTGGGAGTTTTGGGGGTGATGATGTGGGCGTCAGCGGTGGGGCTTCGGCTGCTCTGTATTTTTTTTGAACTTAATTTTTCTGCCAAACAAGCTAAAGCTTAAGATTTCGCCTTGTAACTCGTATTCAATTCTAACCGGGACTTCTTCATTTTGCCAAATCAAAACGTACTTACCTTTTCTGTCGAACCTCCCATGATAGAGAGGGAAATACCACAGTCCACCTGGAGTCATTACCGGTATTTTGAGTTGGCAATTTTTTGGGCCATCAAAAGATAAATCCAGTTCGAATTTGTAGTAACCTGGAATTCCGACAAAGTCTATCCAATTGCCGAAATTAGAGTTATAATTAAGCAATTCGATTTCCTCTGTGGATATCCAATTCCCATTTAACTTCGAGGCGATATTATTCATTCTTTAATATAAAAGTTAGGCGTTTTCAATGGAAGCATAAAAATACGAAAGCCGTAGTTTTGGAAACTACGGCCAGCGGGTTATCTGCGGTATTCTTTCACGCTCTTATTTTCTTGATTCTGTCGTTTACTTTACATTCTTAATACGACCAAAAAAAACTGGAAACGACAGTAATTCGTAGGTTTACTAGCAAGTCAAGACGAGAAATATACTAGATTAGAATTAGGCAAAACATCACCGGAATATCCGGTTACCCCTTTATTTTGGATGAAGCTTGACCCAAATCCTAGATAAACTTAAACCAAAATCAGTCTCACCTAATGAAAAGCCTACTTCTAAGCAGCACTTTGATCTTTTTGCTATTGTCAGCGAATTTGCTTCACGCTCAAAACAAAGTAAAACCTCTTAAATCCACCCCGGATGATTCCAAGCAGATTGAATTTAAGAAGTCTGCCGCCATGGAAGATCACAACTACATGATGCGTTGGGACGTTCTGGTGAAACAAACCGGTGAAAAAGCTCCTGATTTTACTATCCGTCATCTGAACGGGAAGACGTTTACTCTTCACGAAGAGCTAAAAAAGGGGAAACCTATTCTACTAATTAATGGAAGCTATACTTGCGATATCTCCCGCGATCATATTCCGGAAGTAGCTCAACTAGCCCATAAATACAAGAAGAAGATAAGTGTGTATGTGGTCCACACCGTGGAAGCTCACCCCTCTGATATGCCTAGTCCGTATTCAATATCTAATGAGGTCTGGCTCTCTAAACTCAATGTAAAAGCGGGGATAGAGGCCGAAAGGCCGAAAACGTATTTGGAAAGAAGACAGTTAACCTCAAAATGGATCGTTTTTTTACGCATCAAGCCGAAAGTGTTGGTCGACAATCCCGATAACACCTTCTGGAATACCTACGGACAGGCCCCAAACATGGCTTTTCTGATCAGTCCAGATGAAATTATTTCAGCTAGTCAGGTTTTCTTTGAAAAAGAGCAAATGAAAAAAAATATTGATAGGTTACTTGATTAGTTAAGCCTGATTTTTCGTCTACTATTTCAGTGCCTTAGATCCTCAGCCTTTCGGCCAGTATTCATCTTTAAACCGCTTCACCAAAGTCCTCGCCGTCGGGCTGTTTTCCTTAAGGGCCTGACCATCCTGCCGGCGCACCACAAAACGCTCATTCGGGTACTCCTCCACGTAGTAGGGCTTACCCCGGTACTGCATCGCTTCAAAATTGATCAGATCCGGCTCCGCCTGGTCCGGTTTTTCCTTAAGGGGAACCGGGCCGTTTTGGACCAGGTAGGCGTGAAAAGAGCGGATGATCTCATCCAGGGTGAAATGTGGGCTTACTTCTATGCCGGGAATGGTGATCTCCCGGCCGTTCGCCTTAAGAGAAATGGAGAGTTCGGTTTTTTGAGCCTGGCCTTCCGGAAAGAAGGTTTCATTGTAGAAGGTGCGGACATTGTCGGCAGTCATCATGCTTCGGTGGTTATGGAGGTTTTGGGAATAAAGGCGGTGGCGTTCCACTCCGGAAGCCTTAAGACAAAGTTGTTTTTGGAGGTGGTCCAGGCTTTTCTTTGCTCCACTACCCTTTCGATCAGCTCTTCCAGATCGGCTTCCTTAAGGGGATCATAAGCCAGTATTCGGATCTTGAATTCGTAGTCTTCGGCCCAAAACGAGGTCACTTTTACCTCTGCATCCAGCCTTTTTCCGGTGCCGGATAATTTTTTTTCTCTTAAGGAAATTGTCATGTGTGTAACTATTTTGATTACAAAAATACATTTTTTTGTATACTTTTGAAAGGCAATTTATGATCCCATGCATAGACTTTACGGCACGTACCTGCTCTACCTGGTCGAGGAGACTCTGCGCAAAACGGAGACGCCCTTAAGCATTAAGGAGATCTCCGAGCGCATTGTCCGCCTGGATTCTCCCCGGGAGCAGTACAATCTGCAGGAACGAGTTCGGCGGGCGCTGGGGGTATTGGAAGCCCATCAGCCGATCATTAAGCAGATGCACCGGATCTCCACGAACGTCTACTCTTTCAAGTATCAAATCCACCAACATGAGCAACTTTATTAAGAAAAAGCTGAATGCCATGCAGGAACGCTTCGGCATGGGCAACATGGTGAAGGATATGGTGATATCCGCCCTACCCCAGTTTGCCGAGCAGCTGGCCACTATGGAAAAGCCCATCGACGAGGGCGGTCTGCTTAAGGAAGGGGAATCGAAACTGGCCTACCTGATCACCCAGGTGGATGGCGAGCTGCGGATCACGCTCTGCCCGCTGGCTTTTGATCCGGAGGTAAAGAAAATGATCGTCAAACCGCCAATCACCAATCAGCCGTTGATCGGTCTGCTTAACCAACAAAATGAGGAATCCGATGGGCAAGAGTAATGTAGCACCGGCACCGGCGGAAGATCCGGAAGACAAACTGGAACTGGAGCCCATTGAAACCGCTGATGATTTCTTTGCCTCCTCTTCCAAGGACCGTGAGCGGGACATAAATGATTTTATCAGCTCGCTTAAGGCTCCCAAAGAAAAGATGGAGGACGTGGATACGTCTTTCATGGATGATCCGGAAGAGGAAACGCCCGGCGAATCCCTGACCGATGAGGAACGGGAAATAGCCTCCTACCTCGATGTCAGCGATGGCCATAAGGAAATGGCGCGCGCAGGCCTGCTGATGGTGGATAAGTTGCTGTCCACGGTGGCCGGCATGGTCACCGGCGAAAATCCGGACCGCTACAAACGGGGCAAAAAGCCGGATGATTATGAGGTGGAAGTCACGGCGGCGATGATGAAGAAGTATGAGGTAAGGATGTCGCTGGAGTGGATGTTTATTGTGGCTATTGTGGGGGCTTATAGTCCGGCTTTTAAGAAGGCTTATGATGATCATCGGAAGAAGCGTAGGGCTCTTGCTAAGGAGCGGCGGGAGGAGGAGTTGCGGGTTATGGCTCAGAATATTCGGTATAATTAACTTGCACTGCCGCTTTAGCATTCCCACTTTTTCATTGGCAAAAAGTGGGCAAAACCCTAGGCAAATCAAACTCCTCCGTCAAACAGTGATTTGCCAGGCCCGCCCGCGACGAATCGTGTGATTACTCCTAATAGAACCTATGTGATCATTGCGCGTACGGCCGCGACTGCCGACTATCGACTTTTTAACTCTAAACTTATGCCTCAACATAGAGACGCACAGACTACGGTCATCTTCGGCCGCAACGGTACCGGCAAATCTACTTTCTGCGAACGCATTGTCAAGCAGCTAAAGGGGCGGTGTATTGTGATCACCTACGGCGGTATGCCGAAGATCTGGCGCAAGTATAAGCGCATCGATCCGGCGAAAAAGGAATCCTGGGATTTTAAGACGGGTATCCGGCAGATCTATTGGGCGCAATATGAAGAGGAGACGGCGACTTACCTATACAAGTACTTCCGGGGCGGCACCATCGTTTTTGATGATTGCCGGGAATACATCCCCGCGCGCCTGGATACGATCAAACCCTTAAAGCGGATTGTGTCCAGTTTTCGGCATATGGAACTGGATCTGTTCTTTGTGGCCCATGCCCCGGGCGACGTGCCTCGGCAGGTATGGCGCTACAACTCTACCACCTGGGTGGGCGCTACGGATGACCTGATCAATAAGAACGATATCGGCTTGGGGAGTGCGGATAAGATCGTTAAGGCGCAGGCGATTGTGAATAAGGCTTTTCGGGAGGCTAAGGATAAAAATGATGGGAGTCATTATGGGATCTTTTTGCGGGTGGTGCCTTAAAATAAAATTCTTTCTAATATCCTTTTGCATTTAAATAGCTAAAGAGTTCATCTTTTGTCTTCTTAGATTTCATGCAATATAAGATGGCCGTCCTTGTTAAATCCTGTAATTCATTAGTTTGATCGATAATGTCTTCTTTAAATTTCACACTTTGACCATGTACAATTTGGCTTCGTATACCATAGAGCTTCTTGACTCTATTGTACATAGTTTCAAATTCCTCTTTCCCAGATGAAATGATTAATGCTAAATGTCTAGCTATGATATGTGAAATTTGGTCTTTGCTTCTGTTGAATAGAGATTCTAAGGCAGACATCAAAATGGTAAACCTGACTTTGTAATCATGTACTTCATAACTACTGAAAAAAAGCGACTCTGCCAATTCCGTTAATGCCGTAGATTCAAGATCCTGGCTCAGATGAATTCGCAATTTTTCAACTTCTTCATCTGATATGGAAAAAGAATTATTGGACGAAGGTTTCGATACTCCAGCTGTTAATATATATACAATTTCCCTTGAGCTTTTCTCAATTTGAAACTCTACTGGACAGATCAAATCCCCGTTCTTAAATAGTTGCAGCTTCCTTATAAGCTCATTTTTAAAGCGTTGAAATTCTCCACCAATCTTTATAGCAGTTTCAACATTGATCGCATTTTCATGACTAGATTCAAGTTTGTCTAACACAGCCTTAAAGCCGCTCCTCTTTTCTTTCTCAGTAATCTGAAACAGAAGCTTCTCTGTCTCATCATTCAAAAGACTCGTTACAGGTCTGTGAAAACTTTCAATCCTTTTTAGAAAAAGAGTTTTTTTCTTCCAATGAATAGTGTTTTCTCCAAAAGAGTGATTACCATAAGCAGATAGAAATTCGTAACTAACAATTTTATCTGGGCCTAATTTGATACGCTTTTTTATTTCATACTTTTTCGGCAAAGAATAAAGATCAGAGAATTTTTCTTCCAATTCTGCAAAGTCAAATAAAACAAACTCATAGCCATCCTTGCGAATAATAGGATTCAACTTCAAAAGTGTTTCATCTACATTTTTGAACAAAGCATAGGCTTCTACTTCAAATGATACTTGCTTATTCATTTCGTTTTACTTGCTTACGTATTCCTATTGTTTGGGTTTATATCCAAAAGTACAAAATTGAGAAAAAGAAGAGGTATCGTACGACATAAATGCCCGCTGTCCGAAGCTTGCAGCTTCGGCATCACTTGGTATTGCACCTCCAAATCTCGATTATATTACTAAAGCAAGGCCTTTGCTTCTAATTCATTTTTTTGTAATACTGTCCCGTATTTACCAATTAGTCCCTTTGGATTTAGCATAGTCAGCTGGCAATATGGTGTAAGACCATATTTTTTACTTTGAGTTCTTGCAAATTCAAATTCTGATTTTGTTAATATACCGATTCTTTCAACTTCAGCGAAGGCATTTAGTTGAACGAAAATTAATTCATCCCAAGGTTCTTTAATTCTTGTAGTTCTTTGAGTTTCATTTTCATGTGTTATGGTTTTTACAGAAACTTTAATTCCATTATCACATGTAAGATCGTAGCCACGTTCACTCTTGTTCTGATTTTTCGTTGGACACCTTCCTTGACTTTTTAAAAGCTGGTAGGCAATAAATTCTCCAATTCTGCCGATGATGTTGTCGTTTCCTGATAATTCAATTGTATCATTTGCAATATCAAGAAATTTCTTTCTTGCAATGAGGTACTCCTTTGCTGTATTTTTCAGTTTTTGAATTTCCATAACTTAGTTCTAATATCTAAGAATAAAGTTTCGTATACCGGTCATTTCTCAAAAATGACAAAAAAAACTAAATCGGGATTCATATGTGAAAAGCCTGACCAGATTTCTCCAGCCAGGCCTCCAACAAAAACAGCAGGATAATACTATTCCGCCAAGTGAGGGAATGACGGTTTTACCTTTTCAAAGAGTCGCACCTGCTCCGTTTTCATCCAGGACTTGTTCGGGCCGTTAAAGATGACCTCGCTGGCTTCTTGTGTGCGTAGCTCGATCAGCCTTTTAATACCGGCTTCATTAATGGTTTCCCTAAGTGTATCACTTTCGCCCAGAAAGCTTTCAATTAGGCCAGTGATCAATTGCTCGTCTGATTTTTTCAGTTTCATATTATTGATGATTGTTTGATTGTTGTTTTATCGCTAGAAATCTAAAATGGATAACTACCAATGCCACCGTGGAAATGACCGTCAACGGCAGATCATTAATAGTCACAGCGACCAACCAGGTCACCAGGGCGATTAAGCCGCCACTAAAGAGTATTTCCCGCCTGGAGAAATGGAAAAGCAGCTTTAGCACCTGCCGGCGGCGGTTTTTCTTTTTCCGCTTGCGCTTTGACCGCCGGCGCTTGGACTTCTTTTTCGGCTTTATGGCCTCCAGTTTCATCAATCCCCACCAGGAGACTGCTGTTAGGGCTACCAGAGCCACACCGATCAGGATGGGATGATTCATTCCTCCTGCGTTTCCGTGTGCTGCACTGTCGACTTCTTCATTTCCTTAAGCCGCTCTGAGGCCCACACGATGATCAGCAGGGCGATCAGCAGCAGCGCAATGCGGCTGAGCTGGCGCAGGTGCTCCTGCACACCAGGGCGCGACCAGGTGGCGTCAAATTCCTTAAGGGCCTGCTCCAGTTTTTCATCCTTCATGGTCTTCTGAGTTTTGAGCGTGAGCGATGCCGAAGATCAGCGAGCCGACCATGCCGACGATGATGCCGGTGGTTAGCCAGAACTTGGGCGTCTGGATGATCGGCCAGAATAGAATGGTCAGCGAGCCGAAGAAGATGGCCAGACAGAGGTATAAGCCGTATCTAAATGAATTTCCCTTCATTGGTCGGTCGGTTTTAGTTTGATTGTAATTCTTCAATTAGTTTGGTGTACTGTTCCACCTTTTCCCGATTGTTCTCAATTGCGTCTAGTGTTCTTTGCCCTACATCTTTGCCGTTCTTCTCAAGCGTCACTTGCCGCTGAATATGTTTCGCCAGACGCTTCCTGTACTGCCGCAAAAGATCCTTTAGCTTGGTCAATTCCTGTTCATTTTCGTGTCCCGTAAAGGGTACACTAGATTTTTGGCCGTTTTTTCGGGTATTGGTGTTCGTACTTCCATTGAGTTTCGTGTTCGTGCTTCCATTCGTGTTCGTGTTCTTTTTTCCATTGGTGTTCTCAAAAAGGCTCCGATACGGAATATCCGTTTCGTGTTCTCCCGGCACACCGAACACATGGCGGATCAATCTTCTTAAGCCGCGTTCCGTCCGCCAGGCGATCATCACCTTCAGCTCGTCGATCACGGAGGGGAGGTTCCAGAATTCGTTGGGTTCTACTTCGTATTGGATATCACTTCCGGCTTCGACCTGCAGGCTTAAGTAGATCATCAGATAAAAGACCGTCTGACCGGCGATGGTGAGGATGATAAAGACCAATCCCTTGAAACTGGAATCGCTCTCGTTTTCCTTAAGGAGATCTTCGTTTTTCTGATTGGCCAGGAATAGGGCAGAGGTTTTTTCCTTATCGATGCGCTCGGACTTGGCATTGCGCTCTTTTACCGTCGCCATCAGCGCATTTCCCTTAAGGGAAGAGACTACCGCAATGCTGTCATTCATCACGATACGGGCGCGGTCTATCTTAGCCAGGTACTCGGCCAGTTTGTTCTTACACCATTGCTTGCCGGCAGTAGCGCAGGGGCGGTATTTTTCGCGCTCTTTCCTTAAGGCGAGGGAGTCGGAAACGAAGCGATCCCGGGAGGCCTGCAGGCGCATATCGAAGGGACCGGCCAGGGTGAGGCTGTCCTGGGTGTAAGAGCGGTCCAGTTTGGCGACCTGGTCGGCGTACGTTTCCTTAAGGGAATCGACATCGATCAGGGTGGGGCCGGCGGTGCTGTCCTCAGCGTAGTAGTTGGAACCAACAGCGGATAAAAAGTAGGACAGCGCCGCAATGGCCACCAGCCCGACCAGGTAGGAGTTATTCAAGATCTTGTGCCGGCCGGCCAGATCCGGATCATCATCGAATAATCCCTTAACGACAAATGGCTTGATGGCGCGCCGGGCGAGTACTCTATTGGCCAGCTCGATGAATAGGGCGACTACTCCGGCGACGGCGAGTAGGGGCGCGGTCCAGAGAGCAAAGCCCTGCTTAAGGAGTTGGGCGAGGATTAGGGCGTATACGGCGTAAGCCAATGACATACCCGACAGGAGCTGACCGATCAGGCCGATCAGGGTGTAGCTGCCCAGACTGGCTCCGTGCTCGTTGAAGAAGTCTTTATTTTCTGGTGCTGTTTTTGTGATTTTCATCTCTTGTGATTTGATGCTTTCGTTTAGTGCATGAAAAGCAAGTACTATGACCCTAAGCACTGCTCTGTGCGCTCGGGCGGGCCGGCCTGGCAAAATTCTGTCTGACGGAGGAGTTAATTTTGCCTAGCGTTTTGCTCACTTTTTAGCGATGAAAAAGTGGGACCATCAATCATACAAGTACCTTCAATCCTGATCCGGATCATGCCGGCTCGCAACGCCATCGACCAGATCCTGCCACCGCTCCAGCCGCATCCGGAAACCGTAGAGCCAACGGCCGATAGCGGCAGCAGCGCGGTAGCGCCAATTCGTGTAGTTATTCATGGGAAAAAATTTGTTGACTATCCAATCTGCCGGCGGGGCGTCATCACCTCCCGCAGCAGGATGCCCGTAGGCTCATCCAGATGCTTGACCACCTCCGGATCGGCCAGGGCGAAAAACTCACTTTTCCTTAAGGCGATCCGGCCGCCGCCGCCGAGCTCGTGTTTCTGTAGTTTGACACACACCTCCTGGATCAGGAAGAAAAAGGGGATGGGCAGATCCTCGCGGTCGAAGACAATACAACACTCCAGCGCGTGGATCAGCACCTCCAGCATGTTCCTGTCCAGACTGACACTCATTTTGCCGCTGTCCAGCTCCTTAGCCGGCTTTATCTTGCTTCCCATACGCCATTCTCCAGTTTAAATTCACTGATCATATGTCCGTTCTCGTAGATGGCGGCCCAGTTGACCTTACCGCGCCAGCGATCCAGCACCAGCTTCT
>JAGQXH010000251.1 GCA_020436695.1 Lewinella sp.
AAGTATTTCATAGTTAATTCATTTACGATCTTATTTTGCCCCAAACTGCACAAGATGCCGGCACAGATGAACGTTATTCATTCCGTAAGCTGCCGGTTCGGCATATCATCCCAATTATCAACTGCCAAAAAACCATTCACCTATGACCGCCACATTTACCTACACACTACTACTCGGCATTGTTTATCTTTTCATCCACCTCACCAAAAGCCTGCACTTCAGCCAGGAAAAAAGCAGCGGTAGCCATGAAAAAAAATCCGGTATCCTGGGCTAGTTGAAGGAGCAAAATAAATGAACCAATTTTAGGTTTTAAATATTTCGTTAAGCCATTGACTATCAGGAGATGGTGTGCGAAATTTTCAAAACCTCTAGGGAAAATTGGTTCATTTATTTCCGTCAAACTACTAGGAAACGGGAATTCTGCTATACTATCGGGTATTATTGTCTATCTGAAGGATGGTTGTTAGGCCGGAGTCAGCTGTATACTGATCTCAAGTTTTACTTCTTCGCCCACCAGCATGCTACCGGCTTCGGTGATCGTGTTCCAGGTCAGACCAAAATCTTTGCGGTTGAGTTTACCGGTAACCTCAAAACCAGCCTTGGTATTACCCCATGGATCTTTAACGGTGCCATTATAATCCACTTCCAATGTTACTTTATTGGTAGTACCACGGATCGTGAGATCACCTACCAGCTTATAGTCGCCCCCTTTGTTTTGCAGTACACCGGAAAAAGTCATTTCCGGATACTCTTCAACGGCAAAGAAATCATTGGAACGAAGGTGATTGTCACGATCGGTTGAGCGGGTATTGATACTGCTTACATCAACAGCGAAATCGATCTTGGCGTTATCGAAATTTTCCGACTCCGTAGAAACGGATCCGCTAAAACTTTCAAAAGACCCGGTGACCGTGGTGATGACCAGGTGTTTTACTTTAAACTGTACTTCGGAATGAGCCGGATCGATAGCCCATTTGGTTGCTACTGCTGCTTCGTTTGCCATGATTAATGTTTTTTAAATTAATGAATCTATACAATAGATGTATATACATACAATTTCAATCACCAATTGTTCACTTGATGTTGAATTAATTTGAATATTTGAGCTTACTATATCCGGAAGAAAGAGCTATTCTCTCTGAAACCGGCATCTTTAACCCAATATCTAGAGATGACCAGAGGTGACCCTCGGTCTGAAATGGAGCTATAAAAACGTCCATATGAAAACTTGTATAACTACTCCTGATGCCCTGAATTCCGGCAAACGGCTATTCCCCTTACTGCTGATCTTACTTATAAGCTGTTCTGAAACGCCATCCATCCAACGGCAGAATGACTGGCAATCCCTGTTCAACGAAGAGAACCTCGAAGGCTGGGATACCTATCTCAACCGTCCGGATCTGACCCAACCTGAAAGTGACAGCAATAAACCCTTCGGCTTGAACAATGATCCTCTTGGGGTCTTTTCGGTAGTCACCGAAGATGGTCTGCCGGCCATACGTGTATCCGGGCAGACATTCGGTGGCATTTCCACCGTTGATGAGTTTGAGAATTACCACTTTCAGGTACAGTTTAAATGGGGTGACACCAAATGGCCGCCCCGTCAGAATGCCAAGATGGATAGTGGAGTGCTGTATCACGCCGTCGAACCACACGGAGCAGACGGCGGCTCCTGGATGCGCTCGCAGGAATTTCAGGTCCAACAAGGCGATTGCGGGGATTACTGGGGCGTAGCCGGTGCTGTTTTCGATATTCCTGCCCGTATGACTTCCGACAGTACCTATGTATATGACCCAAACGGCAACCTATATACCTTTAAAGCCAATACTAAGGTTGGGCGACACTGCATAAAGAATCCTGATGCCGAAAAGCCAACCGGGAGCTGGAACACTATCGATCTATATTGCAGCGGTGATACTGCCGTGCACATGATCAATGGGGTAGTAAATATGATCCTCTACCGGTCTCAGCAAATGGATGGTGGGCAGGAAAGGCCCCTGACCAGTGGGAAGATCCAGATCCAATCGGAAGGAGCAGAAATATTCTATCGGGATTTTAAGATCCGTCCGATCAAAGCGCTGCCCGTGGAATTGCTTAATGTGAATGACAAGCCGTAGGTCAAGAAACCAGATACCGGGAAGACCAGGTGGTATAGTGATAGAAGAAAATAATTTTCGGCTATCTCTACATTCTTACCACCTGGTCTTCAAAATTATTTTATTGCGCTTCTCCCCGCACAGTTGCAACTTCGTTTGCCGTTACCTCACCGGCCTCATTACCAAAACTGCCCCGAACAAACGTCAGCACATTCGCGATCTGTTCATTGGTAAGAAAATTATGCGGTGCCATGGCGTTCTGAAAAGTCATGCCATTGATCTCGATCGGATCGCTTAAGCCGTTTAATACAACATTGATGAGGCGGGTCTTATCACCCAGCACCCAATCGGTTTCCCGGAGCGGCGGATTGAGGTTGGGGACGCCTCCTCCGTTGGCCATGTGGCAAACTTTGCAGTATTGATCGTATACCGCCTTGCCGGCCGCCATCGCGCCGGTGAGTTCTTCTTCTTCCATGGTACCAGATGCATCGGCGGTCATTTCTTTGGCCGGTTCACTCGTAATACCCGAATCTTCACCATAATAGAAGATCCGCCAAACGCGGCCCTTTTGGGAATCGACAATATAGAGGGAGCCGTCCGGGCCTTCTGCCAGTCCACAGGGCCGGTAAGTGGCGTCTCCGGTACTTACGACCTGCTGTGGTCCGGTAAAGCCATCCGCAAATACTTCATAGTCTCCACTGGGTTGGCCGTTTTCCATAGGTACGAACACGACCTTGAAGCCGGCCTGTTCGAAATTCAGTCGGTTCCAGGAACCGTGAAAAGCAATAAAGGCGCCGTTCTTATATTTTGCCGGGAACATATCCCCCTGATAGAATAGCAGATCGTTGGGCCCCCAGTGTCCGGGGAAAGCGACCAGCGGGGACTTAATACCTTCGCAACGTCCCTGGGTTTTGCCGTCTCCGCCATATTCCGGGCACAACATTTTTTTGCCCTGGAACTGATCGTAATAGCAATACGGCCATCCGAAGTTATCACCTTCCTCAACCAGCAGGAATTCTTCCGCGGGCATATCCCGGCTTTGTTCCGGCGTATAGAGATCCGGCCAGAAGCGATGCAGGTCATCCCGGCCGTGCTGTACGGCATATAAGTGATCGCTGGTGAAATTCCAACTGAGTCCTACCGTATTGCGAATACCTGTACCGTAAGGACTGCCGTCATTTTGTACCTGCCCCAACTTATCGGCATTGAATTTCCAGATTGCCGCCCGGGCCGGTACTTCCGGACAAGGGTCCTTACCTTTCGAGCCCGGAGAGCGGGCTTCCTCCTGGCAGGCATTTGAACGCGAACCGATGTTGACATAGATATTCCCTTTTCCGTCAAAGGTGAACGATTTGGAGGAGTGTCCCTGAGCAGTAGAATCCGGAAAAGTAATGATGGTATCGATCTGACTTTCCGGCAACAACTCTCCTGCACGCATCGCCATCCGCATGATATGAGTAGGAGAGGAAAAATACAGATAGCCATTGTGGATACGCACATCGGTACCACCGGAGTTGTCAACAAAATATTCTTTGATGTCTGCCCGTCCGTCATTAGTCGTATCGCGTAGGGCAACTATGCCTTCGCCTTCATTGGAACGGAGGCGCACATAGATATCCCCATTTTCATTTACCACAATATGACGGCCGCGCCCCAGTGTATCGGCCACAACCAGCGCCCCAAAGTTGTCGGGAAGTTGTATGCCGCCATGACCGCTATCCGGCGTAGGCAGATCGACCGAGACGTCACCGGGATGGGTTTTACAGCCCATCAATAAAGACAGAAGCAACAGCATTAAAAAGCTGACCTTGGATAATGGTTGGAAGTGCATGTGTGTGATGAGTTTTAAGGTAGATGTGAAATGCGTGTTCAAAAAGTTGCGTTGGCTAATTTACTGAATTATTTGGCAAATAAGCATGCGCGGATGCGAATAGACACTCCCTTTTTCATCAGGTGATCAGCACTGAGTATGTATGGGTTAGCTGCTTTTGCAAATGCAGGTTCCAAAGAAGTGCGGCCAAGCCTGGTTAAGCAACACGGTGATATTTGGCCTTGATAAGCATAAAGTCCTGCATCTAGCAATGGCTGCACATGTATTGAAGGAAAGGCTTTGCTGTAATCGTTAAATTAATTCATAAAAAAATTCATACCACCGGAACTTTCCTATATCTTAAGCTGGTTATGATGGCATGTAGTTAATCACTAAGTAATCTTTCATTCAAGTGTTACGTTTATCACAACATATTAGCATTCATCAGCCGGCCGGGCGACCTGAGCTCTGCCGTTTACCGGAACAGGAATTGCAGTCTATTCACCTGCACCCCTTCCTCCCGGAGGCACTTGGATCTTTTCCCGATATTTTTATCTGAGAAACTGTTTTAAAAATAGTTTCTGACAACATCGATCTGAAAAAGATTTGTAGTTGTCGGAACAGCAACTGCGGGCCAATCTTTTATGTCCGTTTGTAACATCTGCTGACGAAGGGTACTGCATTCAGCATGTCAGATCGCAATTGCACCTGATGCATTATTGACGCCGGCTCATTTATCAGTAGACCTACAACTTTAAACAATGTACATGTAGGAGTAGCTTAACTGGCTAGAGCGCGCGGTTTGGGGCCGTGATGGTGTCCGTTCGAATCGGATCTCCTGCACTTTTTCAGAAGTGAGTAAATGAGGAGTGAGAAAGGAGTTTTTACCTCAGTAGCCCAACTGGAAGAGGCACATGACTTAGGATCATGGTGATGGGGGTTCGAATCCCTCCTGGGGTACCTTTTGGGAGTGAGATAGTGAGGAATGAGGGATGAGGAATGAGTGTAGAGAACATTCCACTTACAACTGAGACCTACATATAATGAAGTGGTTATGACTTCTAAAACAGGAAATTCGCTGTCTTTCTGATAACTACGGAGATAGTACTAACCCCCAGTTTTACTATCGATTTACTCCATTATTGCATGTTCAAACTATCTTCTGGCAATCAAGCTCTCGGGGAGAGAGCGTCCCGTTGAAGCCGGGAAGGGCAGGGTTCGACTCCCGGATTGCCGCCGGTCTTTTTAGGAGTGAGGAAGTGAGAGGTGAGGAGTGAGTGGAGGGGTGTTTGCACATTTGTTGTAATTATTGTTTCGAAGGAAATGGTTGTCGTTCGTCGAGCAGGCTGCCGCTTAGGAGCAGGTTCTGCACTCACGACATCACTTACTCACCAACTCACTTCTGTATTCCGGTGAAAGGATCACTCCAACAACTTAATAAAATATCCTCCCACCACCGAACGAGCCTGAAACCCAACCTGCGTTGCATCAACCGTTTCATACCAGTCCGACATGGGTACCCGGTTGGGGGTATGCGTCACATATGCATGCAAAGGCCGGATAAATTGTTGAAAAGTATCCTTGTCATCGGTCAGCGTGGCGGTCCAGACGATCCAGTCGGATTTGGTGTAAGTACGGCGATTGTCCAACGGGAGGCCGTATTCATTTTGCATGGTAAGATAATAAGGGATCTCCTTTTCGACGATCTGATCGGGGAAGATATCAAAGCCCAGTAACTTGTCCCATACCAGATTGTATTTCTGACTCCAGGTGCCTTCCTTGTCGAAGGTGAGTCGGTAGTGGTCGCCGTCGTTAGCCATGGCTTCCCATTCTGTGGCCATTTGTTTTGCCTTATCCGTGTATTCTGCAGCAATATCCTGCTTACCCAACATATCCGCCAGCATGCCATAGCCCGCGATGCCCATAATCGCCTTGACGGATAGATTGGCATTGTGCGCGAAATGGCCGGCAAAATCATCGGTACACAACTGATTTTCGGGATCCAGTCCGTTTTCCAGCAGGTAATTCGCCCAGGTGGTCAATACCTCCCAGTGCTTTTCGGCGTAGTTCGCATTCCCTTCAGCTTTCGCAATCGCAGCCGTTAGTATGATCATATTGCCACTCTCTTCTACGGGCATGTCTCCTCCATATGTCTGGCCATTGGCTTTGGGATAAGTACCTACATCGTGGGCGGCAAAAGGCTTGGTCCATTTGCCACTTTCCGAATAATAAAAAATGGGATTGAGCATGCCTTTGAGCAGATCGGCATTGTACTTTAGGAACAAAGGCGCAGAAGGATAGGTTACGTCTACTGTTCCGATAGAACCATTACTGAAATTCTCTTTCGATAAAAAGAGGATATTACCGGAAGGTTCTTCCACCAGTTTATGGGCAGCAATGGATTGGCGATAGGCCAATACACAGAGTTCTGCATACTCTTTGCCTCCGGCCGCCAGAGCTTCTGCCCAAAGGCTATTGTCAAACAATATGCATTTTTTCAAAAGCTCGTCATGCTCCGCAGCTGCCTGCTCCAGCATTTGATCCATCGTCGCACCATCTTTGGCCCACCAGGCTTTCAGATTATCTTCAAAGTATTGGATGGAATAAAGATCGTCGTAACCGATCATTACAAAACCTGATGAGCTTTCCTTTATGTCACCCAGGGCTTTTACATAGGAGAGGACCGGCATTTTTTCGGTCATTCTGACACTCATTTTATCCGCTCCAATCCCAGGATCACCACTAGCCGCAAATTTCTGCTTCGAAGCAAAGAAATCTCCTATGCTCAGCTTTGCCGAATTCTCTGCAGCAGTTGCCAGATAGGCGTATCCCCAGTCGATTCTAACGTTATCGCCCTTTTTTCCCAGTATCGGTTGCTCGGTGGTACCCGTCCGAAGGTATTCCACCTCATTAGCGCTTCCCTTTTCCACTGTTACTTCCTGGTTATCTTCATTAACTGCCCACTGAGGTGTCATCTCAAAGTAGATCTCGACCTCATGAGCATTCCCATCGAGTGACTGAACTTCATAATCGATATAATTTACCGGCCGGGACATCAGGGCCAGATCGTCCAATAGCAGGGGAGAAATAAATTTGAGGGTAAGCCCTACCGGGCCACAGGTGAATTTGTAAAGGGTCTGTGTGGCGGAAAGTGATACGTCATCCTGTTGGGCCGGCTGACCAAATATTTCTTGTTGGTCACTTTCGGTATAGATCCCAAAATCGACATAGGCCAGTCCTCCCCGGTCCCAGCAATGAGCCGCAAAAGTATTCGGGCCATCCGTGTTCAGCAAGGAAGCATCCAGTTTCACAATCACTCCCTGGCGCGCCCGCCGTCCGGTATTGATGATCTCCTGACCGTTGAGATACAGCTCAAAATCGTCATCGTGTGAAAAGATCAGGTAGAGATCCGTTTCCGTTTTGGGAAATTCAAAGGTTCTCCGCACCCAGATCTCATCATCTTCCCATCGCGTACCGATCGCTTTCATGCCTTCGGAGCCAAAAGCAGCCTTGCCCGTGTTCCAGCTTGCATCGTTAAAATCGGATTGTTCCCATCCGGATGCCGGTTTAGCAAAGGTATAGGTGCCTTCCCAGGCCTCGTCTCCCGCCATGGGGATCAGTGGTTTGAGTGGAATTTCTTCTTTCCCCAGAAAACGATAGGTGACTCCATCCACTCGCAAAGCGCCCATGAGTGACTGCACTTTACCCGTCCAGTGTTTTACCGGCTGATCATACAGATGATCGGCCATCGACCAGGCACTGGTATAGGGATCAATGGTGATCAAAGGATAGGCAGGTGCCCGAAAAGAAGATGTGATATGCTCCGGAAGTGATGGCTGCGATGATTCTGAGCAGCTTAAAGTCAGCAGCAGTAAAGAAAAAAATACACCGACAGATCGGCTGAAAGTTGGTTTCATTGTCATTATGATTGTTAGTGTAATAAGCTTTCCGGCCACATTATACAAAACATGGCAGGAGTTTTTACCCCGACAAGACTAAATGACATCTATCTATGTTTTTTGACCGGAAATGAAGTGAAATTATTCTCCAGCCTCCCGGATTCCAAGACTACCGTTGCAATCAACTTACCTCCAGCATCTGGCTATTGTACAGATCGGCATATAAGCCTCCAGCCAGCAGTAGTTTGGTATGTGTACCGGTTTCTACGATCCGGCCCTGATCCAGCACAATGATGCGGTCCACATTGCGCAAAGTTGAAAGGCGGTGTGCGATAATGATACCGGTACGGGTTGATTCCGACAGAGCGGCATCAATGGCCTGCTGGATCTCTTTTTCTGCACGGTTGTCCAACGAGCTGGTGGCCTCGTCAAATACCACGATCGGAGCTGATTCTGCTTCCAGTATGGCACGTGCAATGGCTATTCGTTGTCGCTGGCCACCGGATAATTTTATACCCCGTTCACCAACCATGGTATCGTAACCCAGAGGCGTTTCCAGAATAAAATCATGCGCCTGGGCTTTGCGGGCGGCCTCAATGATCTCATCCATGGTGGCCTGCGGTTTGCCGTAAGCGATATTATCGCGCAGGCTGCGGTGAAACAGACTCGGATCCTGCGGCACCAACGATATTTTCGAACGCAGATAGGCCTGCTTTACCTGACGGATATCGATGCCATCGATAAAAATGCCGCCGTCCTGTACATCCATGTGTCGCTGTAACAACGTAATGAGGGTTGATTTTCCGGAACCACTCGGTCCCACGATCCCCACTTTTTCACCGGATTCAATTTTCAGATCGAAATCCTTAAATACACTCACTCCTTCGGGATATTTAAAGGTGACGTCCCTGAAATGAACCTGTCCTTTGGCTATGGGGCGCGGATGCGTGCGCTTCGGGTCAGCGATATCGGGCTGAATACGGATGTGCTCCATAAACTTATTGGCATCCGCAAAAGCCTGGGTCATAGCATTGATCATACGGGAGAAGTTCCATACTTCCCGGGAAATGCTACGGGCATAGTATAGGATCAGCACGATCACTCCCGGACTGATCTCACCCAGCATCCAGTAATAGGCTCCCAGCAGTAATACACCGGCGTCGAGCAGGACAAGCATGCCTCCCTGCAAACCGTTGCGCCAACGGCTCCAGTACTTATTGCGATGCCGTGCCCGATGCCTTACTTCGTTGCGATGCTGGAAATAATCTTCTTCCCGGCTCTCTGCACCGAATGTTTTGATCGTCATGGCATTGCTGAGGTTGTCTGCCAAAAGGCCGGTCATGGTGGAATTCAATTTGGATTCCTTCCGTTCGTAAACATACTTCTTCCTGGACACCAACATCACAATGACCATATAGAGTACAAACCAAACCAAAATAGCCACTGCTCCAACCGGAAAAATAAACGCCAGTGCGATCAGGCTACCGGTAAATACGATCAGCCACCAGAAAAAAGTGTAGGTGCCGTGATCCATGAACACATCAAAAGCGCCACGCATCTGACGGTGATCATTGAGCAGTGAACCGGCAAAATTGTTGACGAAGAATTTCCGGCCGTGCCGGAGATAATCGCCGAACATGCCGTTTTCCAGATTCCGTACCGTGCCCAGGCGGAAGTGATCAAAAAACCAGTCGCCAATGCGATACATGGCAATACGCAAAGCCGAAAGGAACACGACGATAAAAATGTAGTGCAGCAGGCTAGCGTATTTACTTTCTGCTACATGAGTAGCCACATTGCTGATATCCACGGTCATACCATCTACGATCTTTTGGTAGTAAATGGGGATCAGCACATGCTCAGACGCAATGCCTACGGCGTAAAAGCAATAAATGGCAAAAAAATACCAACGAAAGGGTCGGGCAGCAGCGGCCCAGTATTGTAGCATTTCCTTAAATGCTTTAAATACCGGGTAGTTGCCTCCGGAAGACGATGGATCATTCATAATCAGGTCGGATTAATTAGGGTTGAGATTGAATAACCGAAATGAGAGAAAAAGAATTCCGGGAAGAAAGAGAAAATTGAGATCCGAAGACAGAATCTGAGTTCAGCTATCCTGTCTAATTGGCCACAGGAACTATCTGAGCCTGGATGGAGTTATGCCCATTGATATTTCCCAGTTTAAGTATTTACGAACATGACACTGAAAGAAATTGTAAAAGACAATCGCGTTTATTTTAACTCCTATCGTAAAGGAGTGCTTTATTATCGGGTAGCCGTTGACGGCAAAAACTACCGCTTCCCGGTCCCCATTGAAGATACTGGTGATGCCACTTTTCTGGATTCGGACAAAGCCATGCTCTTCATGCGCTATATTAGAAAGGCTCTTAAGGAAAATACTTTCGAACTGCTGGCGGTATCGTAATTGATCCAATAGGGTTTGTTTAATATTGAATGTCCCGGTAGAAATGATCACCGGGGCATCCAATATTATGTAAACCAATTAAGACATCTCTTCCAATGCCCGCACCAGCACATCCAATTCCTTGGTTGTGGTATACACATTCGGGCTGATGCGGCAGCCCAGCACATCCGGCCGGTTGATGGCCACCGTCCAGATGCGATACTCTTTCATCAGCCGATCGGCCAGTTCTTTCGGTGCCATGTTTTTGATGCCTACATTGGCAATACCGCAGGCACGCTCGTCCTGAACCGGAGTATTGACGATCACATTCGGCAATTCCCGGGCTTTGCTGGTCCAGTA
>JAGQXH010000252.1 GCA_020436695.1 Lewinella sp.
ATCCTCTCCTACTTCCACCGTTTTGATTTCCTTTCCGAACGTGATATCCACTTTGGCGGCCGGCAAAGGCTTTCGGGCCAGCATGCGGCTGTTGGGATTGCCCGGTTCTTCAAAGATCTTTTCCAGGATGTAGCTGTCCAGGATCATTTTATAGACCACTTCTTCCGGTTCGGGCTGAGGTGGTGCGGGCGGTGGCGGTAGTTGTTCAAAGCGATAAATGTCGTCGTTTCCGATGCCGTTATCGCGGGTTGAAGTGAAATATCCCTGGCGGATCACCTTCCCTCGCTTAGGTGCCTCCCGATCGATCACATAGCCGAATTCGTCTCCTCCGGAATTGATGGGTACCCCCAGGTTCTTAGCCGGTGCCCAGCTGCCGTTGGGAAAGCGGTGGGTCCGGAAAATATCCAGTCCGCCCATTCCCGGAAGGAAATCGGAAGAGAAATAGAGCGTATCATGATCGATGTAAGGGAATTTTTCGTTACCGATGGTATTGATACTCCGGCTCAGCAGATCGGGCGTGCCCCAGCTACCATCTTCCTGCCTCCGGGATACCCAGATATCGTAACCGCCCCAACCATCCGGATGGTTACTGGAAAAGTACAATTCCCGGCCGTCTTCAGAAATGCTGGGATGCCCGTAGTTGATACCGTCCTGAACGAAATCGAGCACCCGTGGAATAGTCCATTCATCGCCGCCCTTGCTCTCACTTACCATCAGCTTGCAATAGGCATCCTCCCGCTTGGGGCCAAAGCAACGCGTAAAATACACCTCGGAATAATCCGGCGCGAAACTGACCGTACCTTCGTTGTTCGGGCTGTTGATGGGTTCTCCAAAAGCCGTCACGTTATTGGATTGCAGATCGACCAGGAACAGATCGGAGAAATCATTGCCTGTCCACTTATAAACATCGTCCCCTTCGCTCGCCTTCCGGTCGGAAGTGATCACCAGTTGATGATCCTTGTAAAAGACCGGAGCATAATCAGCAAAGCCGGTGTTGAAGGGCTGGACTTCTATATTGTACTGCGCTTTCAACCGGTCACTTTGCGACCAGCGTATCGCCCGCTCGCAGGCCAGTATCTCGCGCCGGTATTCGTACGGGCTACCGATCTCGATGCCCAGATCTTTAAATGCCTGCATGGCATCCTGGTATCGCTCGGCTTTTTTGAGTCCGTAAGCATATTCCTTGAGGGCGTCTACCCCATACTGATTGTTATAGGCTATTTCATACCAGCCGATCGACTCGTCACTCTTGTTAAGCGCCTTATAAGATTCTCCCAGCAAAAAGGCGATCTTACCTTTTTCTACCCGGGATTTTGATTTCTTGTATTCCTTACCCAGCATGCGGGTAGCCACGGAATATTGCTTGCGTTCATAAGCCGTCCGACCGTCCCGGATCTTTTGAGTATAGGTACATGCCGCAACGGTGGTGATCAGGAAAAGTAGTAGAATTCCTAGTATGCGATACATAGATTCGTTTTTGTATAGGCGTGTGTAAAGCTATAACGGCAATTAAAATTACATATTTTGCCGTTTTCCGGTAGCAGTGCTTGTCCCCCTCGTCATTTGGCAGACGGAATTTAAACTCAATGTGATATCTGCTGCCTGACCTTTATTGAAAACAGATGGGAAGGAATTTTGGTTGCCACAAATGTCGGCTTATACATTCGGTCAACGACCGGGAGGTTCTCCCTGATACACGCTGTCCCGATGATTGAGAAAACTGCTTTCACAGAAAGCCAGGTAGTCTTTAATGATCCGGCGGGTTTGTCCGATCTTCTCATCGAGATCGGCCCTTTCCTGATGGCTCAATGGCATCCGATCCAGCGAGTCCGGCAATTCGCCCCGCAGGAACTCCAACGTCAGGTATTGCTTCTGAGCGGCCAGCCGGTACAGTGAAATATCCGACACCAGCAGATTGCGCTGCGCATATTGGTAATAAGTCTCCGCCTTATCGAACAGATGATGCAGCGAATCGACCTTTACGCCTTCTGCCTCCACCAGTTGTTTTTTTAGTAGTCCGCCCAAGTTATATAAGGAAGGATTACTACGGTATGGCTCCCAGTTGGTCCATTCCCGCTCCAGCTGCTGCAAAAGAAGCAGGCGTTCCTGTTTTCCTGCAGTCGAAATGGTATGCGTATCCACCTGGATAAGCACTTCTAGAATGCGTTGCAGACTATCCAGACGCTCCGGCAGATCAGCAAGAGAAAGCAGTTGCTGCTCCTGACGAGCTGGAAATTGCCGCTGATACTGCTGAAACCGCTGCCCCACCCTGTCCACTTCCCTATCCGAATGGCAGGCGGTCATTACACTGAAAACAAACAACAATACCATGCCAGGGAACAAAGGTCCGGCCGAAAGCAAAGGAAATGGCTTCATAAGGAGAATACGGTTTTACTGTACGCCATCGATCCGTTGCTGTGCCAGATCCAGCGCGATCTGTAATTGATGATCCGGAGTAAGATGTGTATTATCGATCACGACGGCATCTTCGGCTTTCATCAGGGGGCTATCCTCGCGGGTCGAATCGATATGATCTCTTTCCTGAAGATTCCGGGCCACTTCTTCCAGGCTTACCTCCATACCTTTGGCTTTCAGTTCAGCATAACGCCGCCGGGCACGCTCCTCTATTTCCGCCGTCAGGAATATTTTGAGTTCGGCATAGGGAAAAACGACGGTTCCGATATCCCGGCCGTCCATTACCACCCCTTTTTCCGCTCCCATCTGCTGCTGTTGCCGCACCATGGCCCGCCGCACACTGGAAATTGCAGCTACCGGGCTCACCCGGGCCGACACCCGCATTTCGCGGATCTCGGTTTCCACGTCCTTACCATTCAGAATGGTATGCAGGCCGGAAGGCAGCCTTTCGAAACGAATAGAAATATCATGCAGTGCCGCCCGGATCGCCGTTTCATCATCAAGTGGAACATGGTGTTCCAAAAAATACAAGGTGACTGCCCGGTACATAGCTCCTGAGTCAGCATAGATATAATGCAGCTTTTCAGCCATGGCTTTTGCCAAAGTACTTTTCCCACAGGAAGAATGCCCGTCGATAGCAATGTTGATCTTTTTCAATTTCTCGGCTGTGTATTAAAGTGCTGAAGTGTTCAAGTTGGGGCAAAAATATAAAAGGTTCACATATTTGTATTAACACCTGCACACCTCAACACCCGAACACTACATCGCCTCCACACCAGAACACCTCCACACCTCACAAAAGCTAATCAAAATTCTCCAGCACCATCTCCCAAAGCCGTTCATAAGGTATCACTTCCAGTTCTGCGATAGCCCCCCGATAAAAGAAAGGACGTTCCAGCAAAGGCTGATAGTGTTTTTCAATACGCATAGGATCAATGACCTGAAAATCAGCTTTTCGGAAAGTGTGCAGCAGCTTAATAAACTGAATGGGTCGGAAGTAGATCTCCTTATCCAGTTTGCGGGTAGCCAGCATACGTAGCTGGTCAATACGTTCCTCTATCTTGACTTGGTTCTTTTTCTCCAACCAGAAGAGCAACTGCAGGATGGTACACAGCACTTCAAAGTTTCGCTGTCCTTTGGAATATTCGTGCTGGTCTTCCAGGAATCGTTTTGGGTGGTAATATTGGCGCTTTGGCTTAGGCAGCTTGGCCTGGGAAAAATTGCGCCTTTCCACAATGTAGTTGATGTAACTTTCGTAAATGAACCATTTCTCCCGGAAGACCCCATCCAGCTTTTTAAAAGCGGAATTATCCAGGGCCCGGTTAAAAATGGCTAAAGCCTGAATGAAATTATCCGAGTGCATGGCCAGCAGAAAATAGTACTCCATAAAGGTGAACCAGGGTTCGCTGCCTTCCGGAAATTTTTTCAGATACTGCTCCGCGTGAGACTGCCCCATGCGGAAATCCCGCAGGTGCAGATAGGCCGACATTTTTTTGGTATAAAACAGCACCAGCTTGTCTTCCTGATAATAGGCCGGCTTGTCGTTGATCTGCCGTTCGGCACGGTCACAGATCTCCAGGACAATATCAAAGGAGCGGGAGAGCTCATAGCGCATGATCCAGACCAGATAGAGATTGTAAAAAATGACCGGAGATTCAAAACGTTCCGACAAACTGGCCAGCGCTTCACTGAAAGAATTGATCTTTTCGGGCAGATCGTTATCCTCAGTGATCGGGGTAGAGTAATAAAGGATCACCTTCTGGTACAGTTCTTCAGAACGTACCTCGGCATCCAGTACACCCGAAAACTCCTGAATGTACTCGTCGTACTCTTCGTAGGCCCTGGCATCTCCCTGCTGAGCGGCATACCCACGCAGAATGCGGCTACAGTTGATGATAAGATCTGTAAACTGAAACTTTCTGGAAGTGGTTAATATGCTTCGGGCCAGCTGAATAGCAGTGTCATCTGCTTTGTTGGACTGCAGTATCTTAACGATGGCCCATTCCTTATGAGAGTTGGTATACGCCCGGTCATAATCTGCATTATTCGGCTTGTTGACGTCCAGAAAAAAAACGGTATTCAACAAGCGCCGGCGAAAGCGGGACTTGAGCTGACGATAGCGTGGATCCTTAGGCGTACAGTTGTACAGGAACTGGGCAGCATCGCGATCATTCTTAAATTTTCCGGCGGTGATCGCTTCGTAAAATTCGACAAACTTGCTCTGCTTATGACGAAGGACCTGATCATCAAAGATCTCAATTTTCTTCACCTTTTTTTTGGTGACTACTCTGACGATCTCTAGTAAATGTTTCATGGAATTGGTAGCTATTTCCGCACCAAGTTCCTCATTTTTTTCAATTTATCATGTCACAAATTGAAAAAATCTCAAATTTTAAAAGTCCCTTCCAAATAGGTAACCGCTCTCCCTTCCAGGAGTACCCTTTGACCATCCAGAGTGCACAAAAGGTTGCCGCCCCGGGCGGAAATCTGTCTGGCTTGCAGTGTGGTTTTATTTAATTTTCCAGCCCAATAAGGTGTCATGACGGTATGTGCGGAGCCGGTCACCGGATCTTCGTCGATCCCGGCATTGGGAAAAAAGCAGCGCGATACGAAATCTACTTCATTTCCAGGTGCTGATGCGATCACTCCTCTCCCATCTAGTTGTGTCAACACCCTGAAATCCGGTTGGAGGTCCCGGACAGTTGCCTCTTCCGGGAAAATGGCCAGATAGTCGTCCTTACCCTTTCTAACCTCGAGAGGTATCTCACCCAAAGCGCGCACCAATGCTTCGGGAGGCGCGATCACTTCCGAAAAATCAGCGGGGAAATCCATGCGGTAGCCGTTCTCACTGCGTATGACATAAAGCGGTCCGCTACGGGTATGAAAAACGATCTGCTGCTCTTCATAGTCCAAATGTTCGAAAAGAACGTGCGCCGTGGCCAGGGTAGCGTGTCCGCAAAGATCTACTTCAATACCTGGGGTGAACCAGCGCAGGTGATAGCCGTCTGTGGTGGGGATGAAATAGGCCGTTTCCGCCAGATTGTTTTCTGCAGCGATAGCCTGCATGGTATCGTCAGCCAGCCAGGTTTCAAGCGGGACTACGGCGGCCGGATTGCCTTTGAACAACTGATCGGTGAAAGCGTCTACCTGGTAGAGTTTGTACATGATATGGAGATTTGGATGTTTGAACTTTGTGATGATTGGATACCGGCGTACACTGGGAAGTAGTTACCGCCCGCTGTTAACTGATCACTATCGACTGCACTAACTATAGATCCTTCCTTCTCCCGGCAGCAGGCTGCTGATCTGCAGATGCTTCCCGTTATGTAGTAATTTTTGATGCCGCTTACTGACCGCCTCATGGGTAGAAAAGATCATACGAAAATCGTTCTTTTCGCTATTGCGCAACGAGATCTTTACATTCAACATCCGCTTTTTAGTATTCAGGTTAGCCACCAATAGATAGGGCGTGTCTATAATCCGCCAGGCGATCACAAAGTGCGTTCCGGCCGGATTGGGATAGATCAGCCACTCAACCTGTCTGCTTTCGATCTGGGGCCACATTTGGTCTGCCTGCAAACGAATACGTTGTAATCTCGAAAAAAGTTCATAATTACCGCCCCAAACGTAAGGCCCGTGAGTGGCTTTATCGCCCTGATCGATACGGAAGACATATAACTTGGTATAATGCTCGTTGGGGCCCGGCTGTAGATGGGCGTCCCGCTGTTCAAATCCGAGGCCCATATAACTAGGCATATCGGTCAGGAAGAGGCCGATGAATAGCCGAAGTTCATTGCCATCCAGATAAAACCGATCAAAACGAGGATCGTCCTTATCACCGGTCATGATCGTAAAACTGGGTGAAAAAGCCCTGGTGTGCAGCAGGTCCAGGTACCAGCGAAAATGACGCATAAATTCCCAGTCTCCCACCGGAACACTTTGTAGATCGCCCAGGGTAGCATCCGCTTCTACCTGTTCCAGATGATCAAGTTCGTCTCCGTAAGCCATAAAATCCGGAGCGGCCAGAAACGTTTCGGCAAAGTAGGCAAAATAAGGCACCTCTTTGCGAATGTGCAGCCCCAGTGCCTGATGCGGATCGTAATACTGATCCACCTTAAGCGGCACTCCCTTCGGACGCATTTGCACATGCGACATATCTCCGCGCATGAAGTCGAAATTGTACTCGCGGCGCACCTCTTCGTAGAAGGAGGTGAAATACTGCCAGGTAGCCGGGCGGGGCTTTTTGAAGTCGATCTCCCAATCCACATTATCATTCAATCGATCGTAAAACTTGAAACGGGTCAGCGGCCCGAATACACGCGACATCACCTGGGGTTTGCTGATGCGATACTCACACCACACCCGGCCCAGATGATCCACAGAATGGGCTTCTGGTCGGGTATCTACTTCCAGTCCGCGATAAGGAGGGCCCATCGTTGCCGGCACCGGTTCAAAGCCCCGTAGATAGAGCCAGTTGACCAGCTCTCCGCGCCGTCGGCCGCGCTTTTCCGGATCTTCTTTTGGACCGAACAGAGTACTTAGGCGAGCCGCCTCGCCAAAATCTTCGGAAAAAAAAGTGGTCACATCCGACGGCCAGGATGAAGATCCATCGCTCGCACCATATTCTTCCAGAAAAGCGATGACCGCTTCCTGCACCTGCTCGTGCAGCCTGGCAGCGTGGTCGACGATCTCCAGATCGAAGCGTTGCATCCATTCAAAGTGCTGTGGGTTGGCCAGTACGATCTCGGCGTAACGGTCGGTATGCGGTATCACATCCATACCTACCGTTCTGCCCAGTGCGTGTAGAATATTGATCACGGCCTTAAGCTGTAGCTCCACCGTATTGAGGTGAGGACAGAGTGCGACCAGTTCATCGCTGAAAAATTCGGGATTGATATTCCGGCTGGACATGCCGTACAGGCTGGCAACGACTCCCGGCTCCCAGATGGGCAAAATGTGGATGGCCGACTGACTGGCCGGCAGGCTCAGACTGTATTTGACAATATTCCAGAAATGCCCGATGGTGCGTACGTTGATGCCGACCAGGTTGGTGGTCTTCATCCAGCTTGTGTCCTGCTTACCTTCCAGGGGACTGGGCTGCACATAATCTTTTTGCAGGCCCCGGCTTAACACCTCCACGCCCAGTTTCTTACGCAGTATACCCATTATTCTGGCTCCCGGGAGCTGCACGGCCAGTGATGGCAAAAGATCTGCAACAAATTGGGCATCACCACGCAGGAAAGCAGCAACGCTCCCATCCTGATCAGGTTGTTCCAGGCGTTGCAGCCAGATGCTTAGATCCGTAGGCGGGTTCATATTTAGTAATCGTTTTAAGTTGGACCGTTCAAATGGCGGGATCGGCAAACTTACCAAAACACGTGCCCTCACCATATCACCACATCGCTATCTCACCTCCATCCGAATGCAAGATAGGATAAGAATCACGGCTAAGCCAAATTTTTCTATATTTGCCCTGCGCTAAAAACCGGTCGCAAAGGAGCATATGATTCAGCAGTTGACACCAACCATTATTCTCGGCGTGATTATTGCATATTTTTTGCTGTTAATCGCCATTTCCTATTTCACGGGAAAGGACGCGAATAATGAGCAATTTTTCCTCGCCGGCAGAAAATCGCCCTGGTTCGTGGTAGCCTTCGGGATGATCGGAGCATCTCTTTCGGGAGTGACCTTTATTTCGGTACCGGGTACCGTGGGAGCCGGCGGAGCCAATCAGGCTTTTTCCTACATGCAGGTGGTATTCGGCTATCTTTTGGGATACGCCGTTATTGCGCTGGTACTCATGCCATTGTATTACCGGCTGAAACTGACTTCCATTTACACCTATCTGGAACAGCGCTTCGGCTGGAGTGCCTATAAGACCGGTGCCGGTTATTTCCTGTTATCCAGGGTATTGGGTGCTTCCCTTCGCCTATATCTGGTAGCCATCGTTCTACATGGTTTTGTACTGGGTCCCATGGGTATCCCCTTTTGGCTGACCGTGGCAGCTACCATCATCCTCATCTGGGTGTATACCTTTCGCGGAGGGATCAACACCATTATCTGGACGGATACCCTTCAGACGGCTTGTATGCTGATCGCCGTTGTTACTACAATATTCGCCATCGGCAGCGCACTGGAAACGGACATCGGAGGACTCGTCGACTATATTAAGAACAGTGAGTATTCCAAGGTCTTCTTCTTCGAGGGTGGCTGGTCAGATCCCAATAACTTCTTCAAGCAGTTCATCAGTGGCGCTCTCATTACCATTGTGATGACAGGTATGGATCAGGATATGATGCAGAAAAACCTGAGCTGCAGGAACATCGGCGAAGCGCAGAAGAACATGTATACCTTCAGCACCATTCTGGTGTTCGCCAATGTATTGTTCCTGACGCTGGGGGCCTTGTTATACATCTATGCATCCAGCATTGGGCTGGATATCCCAGAACAGACCGACAAGCTCTATCCTACGCTTGCTTTGCGGCACCTTTCCCCCGCTGTCGGCGTGTTGTTCGTGCTCGGGCTCATTGCCGCGGCCTATTCCAGCGCCGATTCCGCCCTTACGGCGCTGACGACCTCCTTTTGCGTGGATTTTCTGAACTTCGAGAAAAGTGGCCTGAGCGAAGAATCCAAACAACGAACCCGTTTTTTCGTGCATATCGGAGTGTCCGTACTGCTTTTCCTGATCATCATCATTTTTAACGCCATCCACAACGAGGCCGTTATCAGCAGCCTGTTCGTGGCTGCCGGGTACACCTACGGGCCAATCCTGGGCCTGTTTGCCTTCGGGTTGTTCACCCGTTACCAGGTGCGTTCGGCGCTGGTCGTCCCGGTTGCGCTCATCGCGCCGGTTCTGTCCTTTTTCCTGAACAAATACTCCGAGCAGCTCTTTTTCGGCTTCCAGTTCGGCTTTCTCATTATCGCCCTCAATGGGCTGCTGACCTTTCTGGGGTTATTGGCCATAGCACAGCGGGGAGAAGCTGAGGCGGCCTGAGCCAGGCGGTGTCATACCTCCTGTTCCTGATGCGTTTGACATTCAAACCTTTCAATGCGGGCATACCTGCCTGGTAACGTTTTATCTTTCACCAAGTATGGGACATTTTTCATACCTTCGCCACGGTTTTTTGGAATGTATGGAAACCTTACAGTCATGTCAAAAATTTACGCTGCTATTACCGGGGTGCATGCTTATGTTCCGGACTATGTGCTGACCAACCAGGAGCTGGAAACCATAGTAGATACCAACGATGAATGGATACAGACGCGGACGGGAATACACGAGCGGCGGATCCTGAAAGGAGAGGGCAAAGGGACTTCCCACATGGGCATGGAAGCGGTGAAGGGGCTGCTGGAAAAAACGAATACTGCTCCGGAAGAGATCGAGCTCATGATCTGCGCTACTGTGACCGGCGATATGCAGTTTCCGGATACGGCCAACCTCATCGCCGACTTCGTCGGCATTCGCAATGCGTTCTGCTATGATATCAATGCCGCCTGCTCCGGTTTTTTGTTTGCGCTGACGACTGCTTCGAAATTCATCGAATCGGGCGCCTGCAAAAAAGTCATCGTCGTTGGCGCCGATAAGATGTCCTCGATCGTCGACTACACCGACCGGGCAACCTGTATCATTTTTGGCGACGGGGCAGGGGCCGTGCTGCTCGAGCCGGCCGAAGAGGGGTATGGCATTCGCGACACCCTGTTGCACAGCGACGGGGCGGGGCAGGTTTATCTCTACCAGAAAGCCGGAGGCTCGCGGTATCCGGCCACCCACGAGACGGTGGAAAACCGGGAGCATTTCGTATACCAGAACGGACAACCCGTATTTAAGGCAGCAGTAGCAGGTATGGCCGACGTCGTCACGAAAGTCATGGCCCGAAACGGCCTGGATGCCGGGCAGGTCGACTGGCTCGTACCGCACCAGGCCAACCGGCGCATCATCGAGTCGGTGGCAAGGATGGCCCGTTTCCCGATCGAGAAAGTGATGATCAACATCCAGAAATACGGTAACACTACTGCCGCTACGATCCCGCTCTGCCTTTGGGAGTGGGAGAAGCAGCTGAAAAAGGGCGACAATATCATCCTCACCGCTTTTGGCGGAGGCTTCACCTGGGGCGCCATCTACGTGAAGTGGGCGTATTAGGGTAGTTTACGG
>JAGQXH010000253.1 GCA_020436695.1 Lewinella sp.
CTTCGTTCACTTCACCGTCACCGTTCGTATCTTCAAAATGAGGACCGCCTACATCGTGATTTCCGCCAAGACCGGCCGCATCGATCTCTTCCTGAGATTTCCAGGTGCCCAGATAGCGTACACCGGTGAATACCGGAACACTCTCGCCTACGATCAGCCGGGCACCGGTACCGCCCTGCTGCGTCGGAACGACGAGGTTGATGAAATCTACACCGCCCAGATCCACCACCTTATTGCGGTTGCCGGAGATGGTCAGGGTAGTCGACCACTGGAAGTCATCCGTACGTACGTTGGCGCTGTTCACCAGCAGTTCGAGCCCTTTGTTCTCTACTTTTCCAATGTTCTGTAATTTGCTCACAAAGCCGGTCTGTCGGGGTAACTGTGCATTCAGCAGCAGGTCCTGCGTTTCTTTTTGGTAATAGTCGATCTCCACGGCGAGCCGGTTTTCAAAAAAGCCCATTTCCAGGCCGATGTCCAACTGCCGGGTAGTTTCCCATTTCAGGTCCGGGTTTTCCGGACGGCCGAGTACTACGCCCGGTTTTTCGGTGCCGCCGAAGGTAGTATTGGCGGCATTCAGGATCGCCAGCGTGCGGTAGGAAGGAATAGCCTGGCTACCGGACAAGCCGTAACTGGCCCTTAACTTGAGGTTGCTGAACAGGTTCATATCCCGGATAAAATCTTCCTCGGTCAGTCGCCACGCCAAAGCGGCAGAAGGGAAGAAAGCATATTTATTGCCCGGAGCGAAGCGGGAGGAACCGTCCAAACGGCCTACGACTGTAAACAGGATCTTATCATTCAGAGAATAATTGATCCTACCCAGATAGGACACCAGCTGAAACGCATTGTAGCTGGAGCCCACCTCGTTGCGGGTAGGGTCGGCGCCGAATGCCAGGTTATTGTATCCGGTGACGTCATTGGACAAGCCCTGAGAAGCGGCGTAGCTGTATTCATACTGGGTCTTTTGCAGGGTGAAACCGGCGAGGACCGTAAGGTGATCGTTTTCGCCGATATCGGTGCGGTAGGTCAGTGTATTTTCGTTAATGTAGCTTTTCTGTAGTGAATTATTTACCCGGGCATTACCACCATTCTGAATGATCAGGTTGTTGGGCAGGGCGCCCGGATTGAAGATGTTTTGCTTGAAATCATCGATCTCCGGACTGATGGTAGTACGAAAGACCAGATTTTCAATCGGCTTAAATTCCAGGTAGACGTTGCCCAGCAGGTTCGTGACCAGATTGTGGTTTTCCCGCAACTGGATATCAGCTTCGTAATTGGAAGTGATACCATCGGTAATGGGATCAAGCGCCGTAAAGTTGCCGTCCGCGTCATAAATGGCCCGGGTCGGCGTGGTGCTCAGGTAAAGCCCGTCGATATTGAACTTGGGGTTCTCCTGGCGGATACTAGATAAATTGACCCGGAAACCGACCTTAAACTGGTCCGATAGCTCGATATCCATATTGGTGCGGAAAATGTATTTCTCGATGCCGCTTGCCCGCACGATCCCATCCTGGTTGAAGTAGTTGCCGGACAGGTAATAGTTTACTTTCCCATTGTTGGATGTTCCGGAAACCGACGCATCCACATTGGTTACCGCGGCCGGGTCGGTTACCTGATCGATCCAGTCTACATCGGGTACGGTGCTCAGATCCGGGAAGGGAAGTGCGGAGCTGCGGAACTCGGCGTCTTCATTGGCGTAAGCCGCATGTTCAGCTCCATTCAGGAAATCCACCTGTGTGACCAGGGATTGGAAACCTCGGTAAACATTGAAAGAAACATTGGTACCCTCTGCTCCGGCTCCACTTTTGGTAGTCACCAGGATCACCCCGTTGGCGCCACGCGTTCCGTAGATGGAGACTGCCACCGCGTCTTTCAGAATGTCGATGGATTCGATGTCATTGGTATTCAGGTTGTTCAGGTTGTAATCTGTTCCGACGATGATCCCGTCGATCACCCATAGTGGTTCGTTGTTCCCCTGAATGGAGTTGCCACCCCGGATACGGATGGTGGTTGCCGCACCCGGCTGACCGCTGATCTGGGACACCTGTACGCCGGAAGCGCGTCCCTGTAGCATGTTATCCACTCGGGAAACGGGCAGGTTTTGCAGATCATCTCCGCCCACCTGGCTTACCGAGCCGGTCAGGTCTTTTTTGCGCTGAACGCCATACCCGATCACTACTACCTCATCCAGGGTCTCGGCATCGGTAGCCAGCATTACATTGATGATACTCTGATTATTGACCGGTATCTCCTGTACCTGAAATCCGATATAACTATACTGGAGAACGGCATCCGCGCCGACAGTAATGGAGTAATTTCCGTCAATATCCGTAGAAGCACCATTGGTTGTGCCGATCTCGAGAATATTGACGCCCGGCAATGGTGTGCCCGATTCGGCATCGGTGACCACCCCGCGCACGGTGGTTTGGGCCATAACATGACCAGCCATGAGGCTGAGAACCAGCCACAAGTAGGTTTTTCGTAACATATGGTGAGCTTTTCTAGGTTTTTGCGACAAAAATTGTCACCGTACAATATCCGGCAAGTAGGACGTAATGCAAAATTAATTGCTGTTTTTATTTCCTTATGTCGTCCAGGAACTGCTTAATTGCTACCGGTAGGCTGGACTGATGATCGCCTTTTACCTTTACCAGTTGCAGGCGGGTATCCTGGTTCGGATACATATCCTCGAAGTCTGCTTTATCTTCTTTGTAGTAATCGTTATTGCCAATATACATGAGATGATCCCTGGTCATATGCTCCAGAGTATAGATAGGCAGTCTCCAGAATAGTTCATTATCATTTTCATAGTCGAAGGGAACAATACCATCCTCTTCCGCCCAATAAGCGAAATTCTCATCGTAATAAATGCCGGCACAACTACCGGATCTTTTCACCGGAATGTCGGGATGGAAAGTCGTAAGGAGTGATAAGCCGCCTCCGATGCTATGGCCGAAGACATAGATGTTCTCCCGATCGACATATTCCTGGCTGGCCAGCCAGTTAATGGCAGCCTTGATGTCGTCTACTTCACCTAAGAAGAATTCGAAATTCCCGGGATTGCCGTTTTCTCCACGATAGGTGGGCGCGAAGACCAGGTATCCGGCGTCGATAAACGGGCGGCAGACTGTAACATCGGCGTAATCGAGAGAAAAGCCACCATGAAGATAAACCAGGACGGGGCTTTTTTTGCCGGATTCCAGATTGGTGGTATCCAGCAAAGCCTTAAGCCGCAGATCGCCGGAGGGATAGCTTAGCTGCTTCACTGTACCTCGTACGTCATCGAATTCCGAGTAAGTTTGCGGCGCTTTGATCTCGCTGGTCAGTTGAGTGTGAAAAGCGTTACGCGCACGGGCATACTCAGTACTGTTATCACTTTGGGAATGGCAGGCATTGCACAAGAACAGCATGCCGAATAGGACTAGGAGGTGGGATTTAGTCATTTTTGTTTTTATGGGTGCTAACGGGGGACTTACGTTAAAAGTTCCATAGAGAGCATTCTACTGGGGTTAGTATTAAGATGTGATGGTCCGGTGATGAGATAAATAAGCAGCGTACTATTTCGCTAATGGACCGATGTTGGCAGCCATCCCAGCATCCCGTTCTCATCCCGTACCAATTGAAACTCTCCATTTTGCCCCACCACCGCCAGGGCTTCTTCGGCTGCCACTTTTCCAATGGGCACTGCATCGGGCTTTGGTTCGTTTAGTAATTCTACCAGCATGGATGGTTTGATGGTGCGAATACTATTGTCCGTTCGATCCACCCGGCCCACCGGCAAATATCCCGACTGACCCGCTGCAGTTCGTACCCGGTACCAAAACTTGCTGGCCGCCACAATCTCCAACGGCAAATATCGATCCAGGGAAGCCAGTATCTCGCTGCGGGGATGCGGTGCGGCCTGTAGGGTAGTATTGTAACGGCTCACCCGGCCGAACTGACCCAGACGCGACGTATCGGCGGTGACGGTAGGCAAATCATTACTTTGAAATGCCACAAAAGGATGCGGATCAATAGCGCCCCGTCCTCGTCGGTAAATGCCGAAGTGCAGATGCGGACGTGTATTACGGGCATTGCCGGTATTGCCCACCAGCCCGAGGGTGTCGCCGGCCTGTACCTGTTGTCCTTCATTGACCAGTTGGCTATCCAGATGAGCATAATAGAGTGATTGGTTGCGCTGTGGATCACTGAGCCATACCTGTTTGCCGCCTAGTCCTCTGTTTCGCACGCTGCGCACAACACCATCCATGGCCGCCACGACGGGGGTACCGCGACGGGCGAAGATGTCTATGCCCTGGTGGGAGCGCCTGCCGCCGTCGCGCGGATCGCCCCAAAAACTCCAGATGTCACGGTTTCCCTTGCCGCTTACCGGAAACATACCATAGACCGGTTGTACGATCAACTGAAGCGTATAGCGGCAGGTGGCTAACAATTCCGGCTGGATACGGAGCAGATAAATACCTGCTTCTGTTACTTCGTAGCTAAGACTGTCGGTTTGGTAGTTCTCGGCATTAAAAAGATGACGGTAGTGGGTGGTACTGTCGGTGGCCTCTATCCGAAACAGATCCAGAAAGAACAGGATACTGTCCGGCATCGTAGTTAGTCCCATTTGCAGTAATTCTCCTTCGAGCAACTGCATACGATAGACATGCGCAGCCGGTTCCTCGGCCCGGAAATAACCGGTTTCCTGAAATGGAGCATCCACCAGCACGCTGTCGGATAGGGAACTGATTCCCGCCTCTTGCCAGGCTTTGGCCATTTGGGTATTGGCCAGACCGTTGGAGTCGAGGGCAGAAAAATAGGCCTCCCTGGGAGTTTGTATAAGTGGCTCACCGGATGCGTTGGACGCTGCATCCTTTGTGCAGGATTGGAAAAAAGATAGTGCAAAGAATAGTGCAATAATGGAATACCAGTGCCATTGGTTTGGGAAAGATAGAATAGGTCTGTTCATTTTTTTCGGGTGAAAACGCTTTAGATTTAAGATGCCGGGGGCATGAATAATGGTGTAAATTCCGGAAATCCGTGGCAGACAAATTGAGGGCTAGTGGGAGTAAATCAATCAGTTGACGTACAAGCTTACTAGTGGATTAACGCCGGAGCGCGAATACTTGTTTAGCTGAAAGGCAATTGTTACTTTACAAAGTCAACACCAAACCCGATAAGATGAAACAAATCTATCCGCTATTATTGATCCTTCTCTCCCTCGGATGCAAAACAACAACCGAAGAAACAGCCACCGGTTTTCCAACAGGCCGCTGGATCGATCTGACCCACGATTTTGACGAGAATGCCGTATTCTGGCCCACCGCCGAATCTTTCCATTTGGATACGGTCTTCGCCGGCATGACTCCGGGGAATTATTACTATTCTGCCTATCAGTTTTGCCTGGCTGAGCACGGCGGTACGCACCTGGATGCACCCGTACATTTTTCGGAAGGTAAGTGGTCGGTAGATGAGATCCCACTGGAAAGAGGTATTGGGGAGGCTATTGTGGTGGATGTTTCCGCAAAGGCGGATGGTCATCCCGATTACCAGATCTCGGTAGCCGATATTGAGACCTGGGAAGCCGCCAATGGGCCGATGCCCGAAGATGCCATCCTGCTGATCCGAACTGGTTACGGGAAGTTCTGGCCCGACCGGGTCGCCTATATGGGTACCGACGAGCGGGGGCAGGAAGCCGTGGCCAAGTTACATTTCCCCGGCCTGGACCCGGCTCTGGCTACCTGGCTGATTGAAAATCGCAACGTCAAAGCGGTAGGTTTGGATACGCCAAGTATCGATTACGGGCAATCGCAGTTATTTGAAAGTCATCGTATTCTATACGGCCAAAACATACTGGGTTTTGAAAACCTGGCCAATCTGGAGGAACTCCCGGCCCGTGGTGCCTGGGTGATCGCGTTGCCCATGAAAATTAAAGGGGGTAGTGGCGGTCCTTTACGGATGGTAGCGCTTTTGCCGGAAGGGTAATCCGTTTATATTTGCGCCTGCAAATTGATGTTAGTCTGGGCAGTCTTTGAGTCGTAAGTCGTAAGTCCATGGAAGTCAAGGGGCTGACAGGAGGTTTGGCTTCGTCTAAGAATACAAAGCTGAATGTCCGGTAAACAGTTCTTTGACTTACGACCGATAGACTTACGACTATGGACCTGACTAAAAATTAAACGGTGAAGGTGTGAGAAACCTAGTCCTGCTGGCCTATTTCTTTATCTATTTTGTGTGGGGAGCCAATTTCGTGTCTACCTACTACGCCATTCAATACCTGCCTCCTTTCAGTATGATCGGCTGCCGGTTCGCTACCGCCGGTCTTATTCTTTTCGGCATCGGCTTATTTCGGGAGAGAAGATTACCCCGCTGGGAGGCGGTCCGGCCAGCTATTGTACAGGGTTTCTTTCTCAATGTGCTGGGTACTACGCCGCTGGTTTGGGGGCAGCAATACGTACCCTCCGGTCTGGCTTCCATCCTGGTGACCACAGTGCCTCTCTGGACGGTGTTGATGGATCGGGACAACCGGCAATCCAATCTGCGCAACCCCTGGGTGCTAATAGGTCTGCTATTGGGTATGCTGGGCGTATTACTGCTGGCCCGTGACGGTGTTTTTCGGCCCGGGAATGTAGCACTGCATGATTATGTGGCTGGCCTCATTGTCATTATTTCCGGTACTTTTTTCTGGGCCTACGGGGCCATTTTTGTCAAAAAGAGAAAACAATCGGGCGGTCTGTTTATGAATGTAGCGATTCAGTTGTTTTTTGCCGGAAGTGTGCAGTTGGTGATCGGAGCAGTCATGGGCGAATGGCCGCTTATTCACTTTGGCGCTATTGAATGGCAGGGCATACTGGCTCTCCTGCATCTCATTCTGTTGTCATCAGTGATTGGTTATGTGTGTTACATCTGGCTCTTGCAGCACCGCTCGGCTACGGAGGTGGGCACGCATACTTTCGTCAATCCGGTTATTGCAGTTTCATTGGGGGTGATATTGGCGGGGGAACCGTTTACGTTGAGTTTGGTGGCTTCGCTGGCGCTGGTACTGGTGGCGGTGTTTTTGGTGCGGTATCATCGGTTGTTGGGAAGAAATATTAAAATGATAGGCAGGATAAGAAAATGAGTCCTTACGATCTGAAGAATGTTTTTTGCTGAGAATGGCCGGATCTGTCTTAAATAAAGATAGATCCGGCATATTCGCGGCATTTCAAACATTTGGGTTTGCTGGAAATGATCATTTTCGGTGAAAAGCACTCCATTTACGCAAAAAACCTTCGGCTATCGCTCTATGGCCGTAATGATTGGGATGCATGGTCCCCTTTTCATTACCTTGTATTTTATTGGATTCCTTATACCTACGGACCCATCTGCCTTTTCCCAATATAGTGTTAAGTGAAACAGGTGGAGATTCCTTGCTTCCTTGGTAATCCGATGGATTGAACCTGTTGCCATTGCAAATGCCATGACCACAATACTCAACGTCATCGATACATATCCACCCGTGTTTTTCGTGTTTTTTTGCGGCATCTCTGATCTTCTGGTTCAATGGTTGCAGGATATTGTTATATGAATATTTGAATTCTTCCTGATCTATTTTTTCTCCTTTGATAAAGATTTTTTTAAAAAAGGAAGTTCCTGCGCTTTGATCCAACGCGACTTCGCAGAATCTTGGCTCATTGTTATCTTTATCTATACACCCCAGGTTGGGGTATTCCAATATGTATACTTTTTCTGCAATCTTGGAAAAAACAGAAGCAAGAGTATCGAATCGAGCCGGTAATCTCTTGAGGGCATCCTTGACATTATTGTCAAAGATTATCTGCTCTTGACTACTGACTGGTTTATAATTGAGTGCACCAAGAAGATCAACATCATTTGCGACCAAACTTTTTATGGCATCAGCAAAAAAGAGATCGTTCCCACCAATTGAAATAGTCAGCGCATCGATTTTGCGGCCCGGAATGATCTGAAAGAGTTGCAGGATTTGATTCTTATCGATGTTTAGAGAATTATAGCCGGCTATTTCGGCTAATGTAGCGCCACTTATGGCTGCGTTTACATAGGTTACCGAGGTTTTGGGATCACTACGTTCGATTTCCAATGCAGCCTGTGCCGACCAGCATAAGGTAGACCTGCGGGCCGACTGATGATCCTGGATTATTTGTAATGCCCTGTTATTGCCACTCGGATCAGATGATACGTTATCTCCCCAAACTACCTTACCCCCATTATACTTTGGAATTTCCGGATTGCCTTCTCCCGAAGAGAAAGAATCTCCTATGGCGACGATAAGATAGTCTTTGACGGTTATGGTCTTTTCAACTTTTAAATTGAAAGTTGTTTCCTTGTAGGGAATGGAGACCTCCAAAATAATTTTGTGATCTCCCTGAGGTAGGCTAAATGCAACATTTGCAGATTTTATCACGATCCTGTCAATGACGTAGGAAACACTCTCTTCCGGAGTGGTCCATTTGTATCTGATTTGAAAACGATTGATCTGTGAAAGTGCTGCACCGGTAATAATTGGTGTAAATTGGACAACAAACTTATCGGGAGAAGCGTACTGAAAAGTGTTTGGCAGGTCGATGAGACCATTTCTATTTGCATCAATTCCGAATCGGTCAGCCATTTTCCAGTCAAAATCAACAGAGAAACCTTCATAATTGTGTACCACTCTTGGTTCCGTAGAGGGCAGATCAGGAAAAACTTTAGAAATTTGACCAAAGGTGAAAAAGGGGAAAACCAGTAGGAATATCATTCCTAATTTTTTCATGTCAACGAATTTATCTATGTACAGGACAAAACTTTTCTCAATGGCCAACCCGCGCCTTTAATTCCTAAAGGACCCCGCCCGCAGGCGGATTTCCCTTCAGGGTTAGGGCGCGTAAAGGCAAAATCCTGGCAACTTTGATTTTTTGTCCTGTACATAGCGAATTTATTTTTAAGAAATATGAATAAACCGCTAACAGGTAAAAAATTCACCTATTCTTATTGAATGGGTTTGATATAGGATTTTTTGTTTCCTAAAACTGTTACTGAAATTAAATGCAGATTCCCATCTGCCATCTGCTCCACATCCTGCAGTCCCTTCATCTTCTGGGGTGTAGTTCCGATAATTGTATTATCCGTTCCTTCATCCACTACGATATCGGTCTCGCCGGCCGTGATATAATTTTTAGAAGTGGCCGGTCGTAGCCAGATGGAGGCGAAGGAAGGCGATAATTGCCTCATCCTGTTATTACTGATCCGGCAAAAGGAGGCTGTATTCAGATAAATGCCGGTATAACCGGTACCACTAAATGAATTCTGTACGACATTGGTGTGATCCAGGCCGACCACGGCCACGCCGGCCCATTCCGTATCCGTCATCTTGATGTGGTTGCTGTAATAATTCAGCTTCATGGTAGCGGAGCCTCCCCTCAGTTTAACGAGATCCCGGAAGAAACCGGCGGTAGGGGAGCCGGCGATCTCGATGTTGTTTTCGCTGAACAGTAGTTGGCTGGGGGCTTGCGGGGTCCCAAAGATCCCGTGTTGCCAGTTAATGGCATCCAGTACGGGTTCGATAATGGTGTTATGGGTGATCTCCAGGCGGGAACCGGGGACGTCTGTCAATTCAACTCCCAGATAAACATTGGTAAACAGATTACCGTGCTGTGGAGCACCGCCCAGGGTATAGTCCATGTAGCCCGCCGGACCTGCGACCGCTCCGCTGTAGATGTTATCAAAAACGCAGGATTGGATCTTATGCTTGCCGCTGGCACCATTCGGATGATTGATGGCCGCTTCTATGTAGCATCCGTTGATCACGTTCTTACCGCCGGGGGCCGGGAAATTGCCTGTCGCACCCTGGAACTTGACGTGGTCGATAGAAGAGGAGATCCGTTCTCCGGTAATCAGGACCAGGCCGCCTAAAGCATCGTACACATCGCCGAAAGCCGAAAAAGAAGCCGTGATGTTTTCCGGCATTCGAATGGTCATTTGGCTCAGATGTACCCCGCCTCCACTAAAGGAAAGCAAAAAAGCGTAGGGGTTTTCTTCGCTGGCATACTCCAGGAAATCCTGATCCATCGGAAAACTAATATCTCCGTAGGGTTCAATGATCGTCTTTTCCATACCGGCACCAACCAGATAGCCATCAAAACCAGTGACAAAAATGGGCTGGATGCGGAAAATACCGGGACGCAGGTAAATGAGTTCTCCCCGTTTGGCATTTTGCAGGGCTTCCCGCAGCCGCCCTGTGTCATCCCTGCCGGAAGGAGACAGATAAGTGACACAACTTCCTTTGGAAAGGTGAAATCCCGCCACATCTTCGGGTACATCCGTATCCTCATCCGTTGGGACCGAGAAGCCGGTAAAGGCTTCGGGTTCACAACCAAATATTAATAAGAGCATACCCAAAAACCAGGGTATAGGGTTCAGATGAAAGGTTTTCATGTTCGTTGAGATTTAGATCTGATAAATTTTTAATACGTTGCTAATATGCAGGTGGGCAGGCTGGAGATGCTGGTACTTTTTCGAATATGGCTGGTACTTTTGTTGTATAGAGGCAAATATTTAAGCCATTGAGGAATTTCTCCGGGCCG
>JAGQXH010000254.1 GCA_020436695.1 Lewinella sp.
TCACTCACTCACTTCCTGCTTTCGTATCCACTCTTGTAAAGTCTTTCTGGCCCGTTGATACTGTGAACGTGACGTACTTTCGGCGATCCCCAAAAACTGAGCGATCTCCTGGTGCGAATATCCTTCTACGGCATATAAGTTGAAAACAGTTCGAAAACCCTTGGGTAGTCGTTGGATGAGCAGAATGAGTTCTTCTGCATCCATTCGATCCTGAAAAACTTCTTTTTCCTGATCGGGCAACTGGTCCCAATCGAAATCAGTCTCCCGGATCCATTTTCTTTTGCGCAGACGGGATATGGCAGAATTTACCACCACCCGGCGCATCCAGGCTTCCAGCGGGCCGTCTCCCCGGAACTGGTGGAGGTCCCGAAAAATCTTAATGAAGCCTTCCTGGAGCAGGTCCAGGGCTTCTTCTTCCGAATCCGCATAACGCAAACACAAACCAAATAAACGGCCTTTAAAGCGTTCATAGAGCAAATGCTGAGCAGATGCCTTACCCTTCAGACAGCGCTTTACTAAAAGGTGTTCTTCCATACTGTAATGCCGTTTTTATGTATGGTGCAAAGATGAGCCATTATGTTGCATTGGGAAGAAAAAACATTTCAAAAGCGAAAGGAAGTACGCGTTTTTTAAAGGTGAGATCCGGAATGAAATTATTTATAAGTGGCCGATAATCATAGATAAGTCGCTCTAATCATGTGAAACAAAGTATAACGGTCGGAGAAGATATGTGACTTTATTTTCGATGATCAAAAAAAAATTGCAGCAAGGATCGAGCTAAGTATTTGATATTAAACGATTTTAGGTTTATATTTGAGGAGTGATAACTGATTAAAGTCCCTTTGTTCCCTATTACCATTTGGGGACGCCCGTATTCCTACCTTACTTTTACCCAATTATTCGAGAAGGTGTAGCATGACCACTATTGGTGGAATTGTTATAAGGTGTTGTACTGGAATAGCAACTACATCATTCCCCGCATATTAGACTTATTACCTGTTTAGATTTAAGGCTTAAACATACTATTTAAATAAAACTACTATGAGAAAAACAAAACGATTGAACGGCATGCCGCCCTGAGTGGTGTGCAGGGTAAGGAACGATAGGTAACATTGACCATACCTTACTGTTCATCCTGCCTGCAACATTTTCTATTAACATGTAGATTGCCCTGTTTCTTTCTGATACGAGAAAGCGGGGTTTGATCTGGTATTATCTCACGAAAGTAGTATCCGTGAGATATGTGGTATACTGATCGTCTGTGGGAAAGATCCATTTCCTTATAGCCTTTCGTATGCTACCATCTTACTTGGAAACTGAAGCTTCTGCTTTTTCAGCTCAGGTTCTAAACAACAAATCCAAAAGTCTTAAATTCTGATGAACTATCAATCTTTAATTAGTTCTATATGGTGTAATTGTACCCAGCCATTTAATCTGTTGCTCTTATTTTTGACCCTGGGCTTTTCTCCGGCGACCGTACATGCTCAGCAGACTCCCTGTGATTGTGCGCAGCGCTGGGAAAAAGGAGCACACTGGAATCCTGACGGAACCATAAATGATGCGCCTAACGCCCCTGCCCCTTTAGGGATCATCCGTTGCGGCAGCTCAGCTGAGACCCAAGCCCAGCTAATACCCGGTACCTGTACCTACAACCCGAACCAGTTTTATATTGATGTGGAGCTGGCTCCTTGTGTGGAACCGAGTACCGGCGTAAGCGTTTCGGCAAAGAACCCCAAGGCCGGACAACCCATCATCTGGCTGAATTTTGACGTGCGGGCCAATGCCGGATCTTTTCAGGTACAGATCAATGACAACTCCGGTGATAAGATCGCATGGGCACTTTATTATTCGACGACTCACCAGGCTGGAGTGAATAATAACGGACTCAGCGGTAACTGTAATACCCTGGTGTTTGCCGCCTGTGGCGTGGAAAGCGCGAGTACCTGGAATACGCTTCCGGTGCCCAGTTTCTCCCAGCCAACCAATTATTATATGGCCATCTGGGACCAGAATGCGGATGGCAATCTGGCGGTCAATAACTTTAAAGCACGCTTCGGTTGCGGTGATGCGGATGTGCTGGTCTGCAATCTGGAAGTTAGCCCTGAAACCACGCAATGTCAGGAAGATACCTATACGGTAGAAATACCGATACAAGGGATCAATAGTAATTATGTAGGCTACGATCCAAACGCCACACCTCCAACCTCTGCACCGGTCTGTCTGACCAATTCAGGGACTACCGATGTGACCAGTGGTACGATCATTATGACCTATCCACAGTCGGTCACAAATTACAACATTGAGATCTCGATCGATGACAATCCCGACGATGATTGCCCGGATCCGGCCAACCCCGGTGATTGTTCGACAATTGTATCCGGTACAGCTCCGGATTGTTGTACCGGTCCGGTCATTTCCTGTCCGGAGGATGTCACCGTCTCCTGCGAACAATCCCTTGATCCCGCTGATATCGGATCGGCTGAAGCTGCTGAGGGTTGCGGTGAGGTCACCATAAGTCATACCGACGAATTATTTCCGGGCGGATGTGCCACCGAAACCATCATCAAACGGACCTGGACCGCAACGGATGAAGATGGGAATACAGATGATTGTGTTCAGACGATCACCGTACAGGATAACACAGCCCCCATACCTCCGCCTGCTCCGCAAAACATCACCATATCCTGTTCGGGACTGGTGCCGGAACCGGTTGAATTGATGGCATTGGATAATTGCGGGGGTGAAATTCCAGGCATTCCCAGCTCCGGAATTATCGTAGGGGAATGTGTAAATGAGTATGAGATCGAAAGAGTCTGGATCTTTACCGATGCCTGTGGAAATACTTCCAGCGTCTCCCAAACCATTACTGTAAAAGATACTGAGGCCCCGGCTACACCGGAACCTCCCGCGGATGCGACCTATCAGTGCGCTGCAGAGGTGCCGGTTGCGGAATCATTAACGACAACTGATAATTGCGAAGGGGAGCTAACTGTAATGCCGACGGAAGAAACCTTCCCCAGTGAGTGTGCCAGCGATTTCGTTTTGATCCGTACCTGGACGTTCGCAGATGAATGCGGCAACAGCACCAGTGTATCCCAAACCATTACGGTGCAGGATACGGAAGCACCGGCCACTCCGGAACCGCCTGCAGATGCGACTTATCAATGTGCATCCGATGTGCCTGCTGCCGATGTATTGAGTACCACGGATAACTGTGATGGCGATTTGACTACACGTCCGACGGAAGCAACCTTCCCGGGTGAGTGTGCCAATGACTACGTACTGGTGCGCACCTGGACCTTCACCGACCAGTGCGGCAATAGCAGCAGCGTCTCTCAAACCATTACGGTGAAAGATACGGAAGCACCGGCTACTCCGGCCCCCCCCGCAGATGCGACTTATCAATGTGCCGATGAAGTCCCGGTCGCAGAAGAATTAAGCACGACGGACAATTGTGATGGTGAGATAATCGTAATGCCTACGGAAACCACGATGACCGGATCCTGCGCTAATGATGTTGTATTCATTCGCACCTGGACGTTCACGGATCAATGCGGCAACAGCAGTAGCGTTTCTCAGACTCTTACCGTAAAGGATACGGAAGCACCGGCTACACCTGAGGCACCGGCTGATATAACGGTGCAATGTGCTGGTGACGTTCCTGCTATAGAGAAATTGACTACAACGGATAATTGTAGCGGTGAGTTGTCCGCTTTGCCGACTGAGCAACTGATAGTTGGTTCCTGTCCCAATGATTATACGATCGTCAGGACCTGGACCTTTACGGACGACTGTGGCAATAGTACCAGTGTCTCTCAAACCATTACGGTGAAGGATACCGAAGCGCCGGTTGCGCCCGAGCCACCGGCCGATATCACCATACAGTGTACAGATGATATTCCCGATCAGGTTGATCTGACGGCTACGGATAACTGCGATGGCGACATTACTGTCAGCCCGGATGAAGTGGCCACTGAACCCGAGATCTGTGATAACAATTATACCATCACCCGTACCTGGACTTTCACGGATCAGTGCGGTAATAGTTCCAGTGTTTCTCAGTTGATCACGGTGAAAGACGAAACGGCTCCGGTGCTTTTGGTAGAGCTCGGCCTGACTAATCTTTCCTGCGTAGATCAGATCCCGCCTTATGAGGAAGTACTGGGCCTGATCGGAGAGAATATTTATGATGAATGTGATAGTGGTCTGCCAACCGTAAATCTGGTAGAAGATACTGGTGAACCGAATTGTATCGATGGCGTATTCGCTCGTACCTATTCGGTAGAAGTATGCGATGCCTGTGGAAATTGCGCCGTCTATCAGCTGACCTATTCCGGGCAATGTGGTGAATTCTGCACCCTGACCCAGGGTGGTTGGGGTAATGCCGGCGGCAAATACCCCTGGCCCGACGCCGATGGAAAGGCTACCACTACGGAGATCATTACGGCTTTGATGGACGCGAATGGACCGATCATTATCGGTGATCTGGCAGGTAACTCCCTGACCATTGAAGATCCTGATTGTGTACTGGCCCTATTGCCGGGAGGAGGACCTTCAGGCCCATTACCTACAGGTACGAATGTGGTAAATAACGGCAATAATTGTAAGCCGGCAGATGCCAGCATGCTCAATAAACAGGGACGCCTGAACAATAACCTGGTAGCACAAACGGTGGCGCTGCAGATCAACGTCTGGTACAGCAGCATGGCCAAAGGTACGAACCTGGGAGATCTGTTGCTGGGTGGTGCCTGTCTGCCCATTAATGGGAGCGGATTGCCGGAAACTGTCCAGACGGTACAGGATCTGCTGGATTACACTAATGCTTACCTGGGGGGGGCCGTAAGCGGTGGTAATTCCCTGTCAGGAGCACTGAATACGGCTGTTTCCGGGATCAATGAGTACTTCGACGGCTGTAAACTGCCGCCGGTATTCAAAGAGCAGCCGGCTGATGATCCGGTAGATGAAGAACCTACTGGCGAAGAACCGCTCACCTGTGATGAATTCTGTACCCTAACCCAGGGCGGCTGGGGTAATGCCGGCGGTCAGTATACCTGGAATGATGCTGACGGCAAAGCCTATACTGAAGATATTATCAGTGCATTGATGGATAAGTATGGAGATATCATTCTGGGTAATCCGCAGTCTATGCGGTCCCTGACCGTGAAAGATCCCGGCTGCGCGATCACGCTATTGCCCGCAGGTGGAAGTGCCATGCCGCTGCCTGCCGGACATGCTTTCTCCAGTAAGCCGAACAAATGCCGAGTATACGGTACTGATCAGCAACGAAAGAACGGCCGGTTGAATAATGTGCTGGCCGGACAAGTAGTTGCCTTGCAACTGAATATTTGGTACAGCAGTGAAATGTACGGTTCGGATCTTGGTGCGACCACGCTGGGTGGGGAATGCCTGCCGGTGAATACGGAAGGCCTGCCGCCATCCATCGGCACAGTAGCAGATCTGCTGAACTACGCTAATCTGGTTCTCAACAATCAGGTCGGCAGTGATTATGCGGGACTACTGCTTACCGGGCAGTCTGATCTACCTACGCAACTGGCACCGGTCTTAACGGATGCTATTACCAAAGTGAACGAATACTTTGACGGCTGTCAGCCGGCGGCATTTGTGAATGAGCATTTGGTTACCGATAGAATGAATGATCCTCAGTTGGATATCACCGCAGGTTTGAAAGAGCTGCGCCTGACACCCAACCCGGCAATGGATCAAGTAACGATAGATTTCAATACGAGTGAAGAAGGCGAAACCCGTCTGCGGATCAACGATCTGCAGGGGCGTGAGGTGTATCGTGCCGAGCAATTGTCGGTCACCGGAAACAATATGTTCCGGGTGAATACCGACGATCTCAGCTCCGGCCTGTATATCGTAACGCTTCTACAGGGAGATGCCTTGCTGCAAAGCAAACTCGTGATTGTGAAAGAATAAGGTTGCGTGAATTTGTGTAGTGGTCATCCCAAATCCGGCAGTGCTGGCCTTTGGGATGACTTTTTTATTGCTGTCCGAATGGAAATGCTTCAGAAGGTACTCTGGAAGTCTCCATCAACTTAGATATTTCAGCAATAATGTCGGGGTGTTCTGCAGCCACATTCTGCTCCTCGCCGATATCTTCCTGTAGATTGTAAAGTTCCGGCGTAGCATCGGGCTCGGAAAAAACGTTATACCTTACAGCCTTCCAGTTACCTTTACGCACCGCTTGACGACCATTCTTTTCGTGGAATTCCCAGTACAGATAATCGTGCAGTTGCTGCCCGTCTTTTCCCAGAAGAGTCGGGAGGAAAGATATCCCATCCAGGTTTTTGGGTTGCTCGGCACCGGTCAGTTCTGCCAGCGTGGGCCATACATCCCAAAAGGCAGAAATGTGATCTGTGCGGCTGCCGACAGTGATCTTCCCGGGCCAGCTTGCGATCATGGGTACCCGAATGCCGCCTTCGTAGAGATCCCGTTTATATCCTTTCAAGGGACCGTTGCTGTCAAAAAAATCTGGGTCAGCACCACCTTCCACATGAGGACCATTATCACTTGTAAAGATGATGAGAGTGTTATCAGCGAGCCCAAGTTCTTCTATCTTGCGGTGGATCTCTCCGACCTGATCATCGAGTATTTTGATCATGGCTGCAAAAGCTGCGTGCGGTTCGGCCTGCGAGCCGTAAGGGCCTTTGCGAAAGCGTTCACCTTCATCAACGCCTTCATAGGGTGTTTCGGGAGCATATTTACCACGGAAAGCTTCCATATAAACTTCCGGGGCTACGAGCTCAGCGTGCGGAATGACGGTGGGAACGTACAAAAAGAAAGGGTGATCCTTATTATTATCAATAAAATCCAGGGCGGCTCTCTGGATCAGTTCCGGAGCGTACGCACCAGTCTGTTCGCCGGCATTTTTCTCCAGCATCACTTTTGTGGCATTATCCCACAGGAAATAGGGATAATAATTATGAGCCAGGGTCTGGCTGTTGTAACCATAAAAAGTATTGAAACCCTGCCGGTTCGGATCTCCGGTAGATCCCACCGGTCCCAGCCCCCATTTGCCGAAAGCGCCCGTGGTATAACCCTGGTTCTGCAGCATTTCCGCCAGGGTGTAGAGACTATCCGGAATGGGATACTGACCTTCCGGTTCCACGCGCTTATTCCCCCGGATGAAAGTATGGCCGGTATGCTGACCGCTCATCAGGGCCGATCGGGAAGGCGCACAAACCGTGGTGCCGGCATAATGCTGGGTAAAAAGCATGCCCTGTGTAGCAAGGCGGTCAATATTCGGCGTTTGGAAATGCTGTTGGCCGTAACAGCTCAGATCGCCATAACCCAGATCATCGGCCAGGATATAGACAATGTTGGGCAGACGTTCATCATTGACAGTCTCTTCGGTAGGAGAGGAGGACTGACAGGCCGTGAGCAATAGCAGGCCTGTGCAATACAGCAAGTGGGTTGTTCGCATGGTGATAAGTCTGGTGGTTGTAAGTCAGTATCGTAAGTCCTGGGAACTTTCATATACTACTGGATATTTGGACGTTGGGATCTTGAGATTCATCTAAATATCTCAACGTCCCAACGTCTATTTGTCCAGTAATAAGAAACTTTCAAGTAGTTACTACATAAAGACTAACGACTCAACGACTTACCCTGATAGAGATAGGCATAATCCTTAGCGAAGTAGGTAATGATGACGTCGGCACCTGCCCGGTGGATACTGAGCAGGGTTTCGGGCATGGCCTTTTCATAATCCAACCAACCGTTTCGGGTAGCGGCCAACAGCATGGCGCATTCACCGCTGACGTGGTAGGCCGCGATCGGTAATTTGGAATTTCCCTTCAGTAAAGCGATCACATCCAGATAGTTGAGCGCAGGTTTAACCATCAGGAAATCAGCGCCTTCAGCAGTGTCTAGTTCCGCTTCAATCAGTGCTTCCCGTCGGTTAGCCGGATCCATCTGGTAGGTCTTTTTGTCTTTAGGGATATCTTCGTCTTCTCTGGGGGCACTATCCAGTGCGTCGCGGAAAGGACCATAAAAAGCACTGGCGTATTTGGCGGTATAAGACATGATACCGGTTTCGGAAAATCCAGCCTCGTCCAGTGCCCGGCGCATGTAGCCGATCCGGCCGTCCATCATATCACTGGGCCCCAGCATATCAAAGCCAGCCCTGGCCTGAGCCACCGCCATTTTTCCCAGAACGGGTAGCGTTTCATCGTTGAGTATACGTCCATGTCGCACCAGACCATCGTGTCCGTCGGAACTGTAAGGGTCCATCGCCACATCGCTGATCAGACAACATTCCGGAAAATGCTTTTTGATCTCCGTTGCTGCCTGCAGGTAAAAGTTATCCGGATCATATCCATAGGTGCCGGTTTTATCTTTATGCTCATCCGGTACGGCCGGGAACATAATGAAGCTTTGAATGCCTACCTGCATGCACTCATCAATCTCTAGCAGGACCTGATCAAGAGAAAGACGAAAGGTACCGGGTAGAGAAGGAACTTCATTACGGACATTGTTACCTTCTACCAAAAAAATGGGTTGCACCAGATGGGCAGGATGAAGCCTGGTTTCGGTAGTCAGGGCACGGATGGCACTGGTTCGGCGGTTGCGGCGTGGTCTTCGGAGCATTTATTTTCAGTTGTGAGTTGTCAGTTCGCCAGTTATCAGTTGTAGGATGGGGCTGTTTATAAATAATCAACCACCGGATAAATGACAGCTGAGAATTAATAGATAGGCGAAAATATGCATTAACCACAGGCGGAACCCAATAATAAGGGCAGGGGAGGCGAAAAATTGCGAAGAATTTACATAATGATGTTATGATGCTGGAATGCTGTGATACCAGGATGGGTAAACCATATCGTAGTATCACAGCATCAAACCATTGCAGGATCAATCAATCCCAGCTGAATCCAAATCGCAGATCGATCTGCAAAAAGGGAGCAGAAAGATCACCGGCTTGCAGACCAGCCACATCTGAATCCATGACAAAGCGGTAGCCACCTTCCAGTCCCAGGCGCATCCACTGAAAAATGTTGATCTCCACGCCGGCAGAAGGTTGCATGACGAATACCCGGTCGCGGTCACCATCTTCCAGGTCGATGCGTCCGCCGCCGGTTAGCAGGTTAAGGCGACCGTGAACGGAACGGTAGGCATTGGGAGATACCCCCAGAATGAAACCTCCGTAACGGAAACGGAAAGGATCTACACCCTCGATATTGACATTCTCGCGAGTGCGGAAACCGCCCCAGCCCAAAAAGAGAGAACGGCCGAACTCCAGTCCGCCATAGCCGCCGCGTACATAAACCCAGTCGTCACCGAATTGAGAGTAATTGTAAACCGGAGCGCCCCAGGCACCGGTCAGCCCGCCGGTGCGGCCGAAAACGGTTTCCTCCCGCTGGCCGAACAGCATGGCGGTGATCAGGATAAAGGCAGCGGTCAGGAGCAGTTTGTAGGTCTTCATAATATCGTTGTTTTAGTTGCATACTTGCGTTAGGAAAGGCTTTTTCAAAAATGACGGATCATTTATCAGGATGATGCAATTATTCGCTGTATGCCCCCAATGATTCGACCTGATTTAACGAAGCTTAAGATTTTCGGAAGTTTTTTAATGGATCGTTAACAGATCAGGTAGCTGCAATTGTGACTAATTACTAAAAACAGACGGATATGCACTAGATTTGCCGATGGAGAACTATCCATTGAGTATCGGTGTTGATCTTGCTTTCCCCGGATTTAGAATTGATAGTTATCCATTATGAAGCTATAGCCATGAAGAGTATGTCTTTACCGAAAACAGGTAATCCAACAGATAAGGAATTCTGGTTGATCATTGCCGCCTTTGGCGCTGTATATTTTTTGTGGGGAGCCACTTATCTGTTTAACTATTTTGCCATACAGGTTATTCCTCCCTTTCTGATGAGCGGAAGTCGCTTTCTGACCGCCGGGTTGCTACTGTTTGGATTTCTGCATTTGCGCAAAGTGCCCCTGCCCAGTGCCCGGCAATGGTTTTGGTCGCTGATATTGGGTATCCTGTTTTTGTCACTGGGGTCCGGAGGTCTGATCTGGGCCCTGCAATTTATCGACAGTGGATTTGCCGCCTTAATTGTAGCCGTCGACCCTCTGTTGATCATGCTTTTGCTGTGGGTATTACAGGGCGTTCGGCCTGGTTGGGGAAGTATTTTGGGTGCGCTATTGGGATTTCTTGGGATGTATCTGCTACTGGGACAGCCGCAGTTGGATAAACATCCGGATGCCTGGATGGGACTCGTGGCTATTGCGATCAGCCTGACAGCCTGGGCTTTTGCTACCATATTTGTTAGTCGACTGGATCAGCCGGCCAATCGTTTTCAACGTTCGGCCATGCAGATGATCAGCGGCGGGACCGTATTGGTAGTCTTCAGTTTGATCAGTGGCGAGGCCAGTAGTTTTCAACTGGCTGATCTCAATTGGAAAGCCGGTCTGTCCTGGTTGTATCTGGTGGCTTTCGGCTCTATTCTGGCTTTTTCCTGTTTTAATTATCTGCTTACCAAAGTC
>JAGQXH010000255.1 GCA_020436695.1 Lewinella sp.
TACAAGCACTACATCCTGCTGATTAAACCATTGCCGGAAAGTGAAAGGGGTGGCGTCCAGCCTGAACTGGATCTGATGATAGCCGATCTTATCGGTATATATCGCTTTACTGTTATGAAGTGGATCGGTAGCCGCCTGATCCTCTCCTCTGCTATGATCGGCATCGACGTAGGCTATCTTATATTCATCGCCGAGTTGCCGGCTCAACTGTTGCCAGATATGCTGAATTCTCCCGCAAGGGGCACCGAGTAGTGCCCATTCCATTCTGCCGAAATTACCGCTGTCCGGACGGGTAAGTTTGGCGTGCTTTTCGTGTTTTTTGGCATTTTGCATATGCAGACCGATTCTTGATGATGGCTTCGTTATTCCATCAACCATCAATTATCATCTATCATTTATGAATTCTTCCAGATCACTTCCGGGGCTTCTAACTCCTTCGCCGTCCACCGGGCCAAGATAAAAAGATAATCGGATAAGCGGTTGAGGTATTTGATGACAATGGCCGGAACCCGTTCTGTGCCGGCTAGTGCTACGACCAGCCGCTCGGCTCTACGGCACACACAACGTGCTATATGACAGTAGGAAACCGTGGGATGGCCACCGGGCAGAATAAAGTTCTTTAAATCGGGAAGCTCTTCATCCATGTGATCCATTTCTTGTTCGATCACCTCGATATCGGCCTCGGTCAGCTCCGGAATGGGCAGTTGCTTTTCCGGATCACTGGCCAGGATGGAACCGATAGAAAAAAGCTGTGATTGTATGCGGTGCATGAATTCCCGGACCTCCTCTCTATGCTGAAGATCCCGGACGAGGCCAAGGTGTGAATTCAGTTCATCGACGGTGCCGTAGGCGTCAATACGCAGATGACTTTTCGAGAGTCTTCTTCCTCCAAACAGACCGGTCTCGCCCAGGTCGCCGGTTTTGGTATAGATCTTAAAGCTCATAATTTTTTTGCTTATCGCTGTTTGTATCCCAACAAATGAGAAAGGGGTGCAGTTGCGCCGCGGAGCTTGTTTTTCTGGCTCTATATTCAAGGTATTATGGCCGAAAAGTTGCGCTGTACTATCTTACTGGACCTTTGGAAATTTGGACGTTGTTACGTTGGGATCTTGGGATTCATCCAAATATCTCAACGTCCCAACGTCCATATGTCCAGTAAATAAGGCGTTGTACCATGGGCTATTGATAAATAAAATAAAAGATGGAAATAGCGTCATGGGTATTTTATACGTTTTGAGGTGGTCTTTACGGAAGGAAGTTAGGTGAGATGGTGTAAAATAAAAATCATGTTTCATAAAAATAAGTGTAAGGGTTGGTCAATTTAACAGCGTCGAAGGGATGCCGAGGGTTTGGTACGAAGCGCTCGTGTGAGCCTAAAGAATTATGTAGAATGGCCGGTTCGAATGGTAAACCCCGGACAAAATTGGCACAGATTATTGATTTTAATAAAAACTAGTTTTATGGAAACCAAACGTTACTTTTTATCCCGGAATAAGCGAAAGCTTCTTCTGGGGATGCTAGTATGGAGTTTGACGTTAATGTCCTTTCAGGTTATGGGGCAGCGTCAGATCTCAGGGAGCATTACCGATGCTTCCAATGGCGATCCGTTGATCGGAGCTAATATCCTGGTGCAAGGTACTTCCTCGGGAACAGTGACGGATTTCGACGGTAGTTTTCAACTAACCGTCCCGGGCAATGATGCTGTTCTGGAAATTTCCTACACTGGTTACAAACCGATGATCGTGGAAGTAGGTGCCCAAACGCAGCTTAGCCTGCAATTGGAGCCGGACTTTGCTGCCCTCGATGAGGTAGTGGTAGTGGGTTACGGTACGCAGAAAAAGCGGGACGTGACCGGTTCTATCTCAACTCTTGATGAAGAAAAGATCGGTGCGTTGCCGGTTGCTTCCGGCGTACAAGCCATGCAGGGCCAGGTGGCCGGTGTGGATATCCAGAGCACGGGTGGCCGTCCGGGTCAAACACCCACCATCAAGATCCGCGGTCGTCGTTCCATCTCTGCTTCCAATGACCCGTTGTTCGTAATTGACGGTATTCCGCAAACCAGTGGTACCGGTGCTATCGTAGACATCAACCCGCAAGACATCGCTTCTATGGAGATCCTTAAAGATGCGGCTGCCACCGCTATCTACGGTTCACGGGGTGCCAACGGTGTGGTGATCATTACCACCAAGCGCGGTACTTCCGGCCAGACCGTTGTTTCTTACGACGGATACTATGGTGTGACTAGTGCGATCACCAACGTGGACATGATGAACACCGAGCAGTGGATGAATCTGCGTCGCGAAGCCTTCCGCAACGGCTGGAACGGTACTATCCCTGCCGATGATGTGGTGTTTGCGGAAGACCAACTTGCCGGTATTGCTGCCGGTAATGATGTAGACTGGCTGGATCTGGTCCTGAAGGATGGTTTCCAGACTAACCACCAGCTGGGTATGCGGGGTGGTAGCGAAAAAACCCAATTCAATGTCTCTTTGGGTTATTTCGACGAAGACGGTATCATCGACAATATGGATTATAGTCGTATTTCCGGCCGGGTAAACCTCGACCACAAGATCAGCAACATTTTTAAAGCTGGTGTGTCTTTCTCACTGACTAACTCCGTACAGAACTGGGGTTCCAGTGCTACCATGGGTGAAGCTTTGGGTAACATCCCCGTTGGTTTTGCCTATCAGGATGACGGCGTAACCCCTCGCTTCCTGCCCAGTAACGACGGTATCCGGACTAACCCGCTGAATGAGATCCTGGAGAACGCTTACGTTGATGAGCGCAAAGTAACCCGTATTTTCTCTCCTATTTACCTACAGGCTAATATTGCCGACGGGCTGACCTTTACTTCAACTTTCGGCCCGGATATTCGCTTCTTTCAGCAGGGTGAATTCCGTGGCAGCCTAACAAATGATAACCGTGGGGGTCCTGCAGATGCGGAAATCCGTAACTCAACAGACCTTGGATATACTTTGGAAAACCTGTTGAACTATAACAAGGATATCGGCAACAGCACACTGGGCGTAACTTTGTTGCAATCTATTCAGAGTTTGCGCTATCAAACCCACTACACCGCAGTAGCCAACTTACCTTACGAGTCCCAATTGTTCTACAACCTGGGTACAGCTTCGGTAAAGGGTAACGTTGCGTCCGACCTGAGTGAATGGACCCTGGCTTCTTTCATGGGACGTATCAACTATAGCATAGCCGGAAAATACATCATTCAGGCTACCATGCGGGCGGATGGTTCTTCCCGTCTTTCCGAAGGCAACAAGTGGAACTACTTCCCGGGACTGTCTCTGGGATGGCGTTTGAGTGACGAGCCGATGTTCGCTAATTCCAACTGGCTGAACAACCTGAAACTCCGGGCTTCTTACGGTGAGGTAGGTAACACTTCCGTAGATCCTTACCAGACCGCCGGTCGTCTGACCCGGCGTGTTTATTCCTTCGGCGAAGTTAATGCTTTTGGTTTCGGTCTGAACGAGATCCCGAACCCGGAACTAACCTGGGAAGTATCCAAAACAGTGGACGTAGGTCTTGATTTCGATGTATTGAACGGTCGTTTTTCCGGTACACTGGATTTCTACCGGACTAATACTTCTGATATCCTGCTGGCACGGAACCTGCCGCCGACTTCCGGTTATCAGAGTATCCTGCAAAACATCGGTTCTACCCGGACTACAGGTATTGAATTTGGCTTGACCGCCAATATCATCGATAATCCGGGCGGTTTCAAATGGGCCGTCGACTGGAATATTTCCAGCTATAAGGAAGAGATCGTGGAACTGGCACTGAAAGATGCTGACGGTAATTCTATTGACGACATAGGTAACCGTTGGTTCATTGGCCAGCCCATCCGGGTATGGTACGATTATAACAACATCGGTATCTATCAGGCCAACGAAGCTGATCTGGCGGCAACTGCAGAAGCCAAAGAGCCGGGTGAGATCAAACTGGAAGACGTGAACGGCGACGGTGTGATCACGGCCGACGACCGGAAGATCATCGGTACGGATGTACCTGATTTCTTTGGTGGTATCACGACCCGTTTCGAATACAAAGGCTTCGACCTGAGTGCATTTTTCTATTATCGTCAGGGACAAACGGTATACAGTAACTTCCATGTAGGTAACAACTCACTGTTTGCCCGTTATAACAACCTGAATGTAGATTACTGGACCATCGACAATCCCGGAGGTCGTTATCCACGTCCGAACCAGAATCAGGAATTCGCACGTAACAATACTACTATGGGTTACTTCGACGGTAGCTTCGTAAAGCTGAGAAATGTAAACCTGGGTTATACCCTGCCTTCCAGTGTGTCTGAAAAAATCGGTATGAGCATGTTGCGGTTTTATGTTTCCGGTCAGAACCTGTGGTTCGCAGCCAAGTACGATACTTTCGATCCGGAAGTGGATGATCCCGACACCGGTGATCTGCCTTCTCTGGGTTCCGGTACTACCCCGAGTACAAAAATCATTTTGTTTGGTGTGAAAGCACAGTTTTAAGTTGTCTCAGTTGCCAGCTAGCCGGTTGCCTGTTGAAAAGAAGTGTAATAGCTTCATCGAATCATGGTACAACCGGCAACTGAATAACCGGCAACCGACTATAACATTTCACTCAAATCTTAAAAACAATGAAAAGGAAAATATATTTAACGGGTCTGGTCCTGTTTGCTTTGTTAAGCCAGTCCTGTGACAAATACCTACAGGAAGATCTGATATCAGATGTATCTTCTTCTTCCTATTATACGACAGCTGCCGGTTTTGAGGATGCTGTAAAAGCAACCTACTGGTGGATGAAGCCTTTCTTCGGGCCGGAAAGAGGTTTTACGATGTCTGTATTTGGCACTGATACCTACACCAATGGTGCTGATGGTAGCCATAAGACGCTTAACCGTTACGACGGTGCTTTGAACCCGACGCAAAGCTTTGTAACCGTTGCCTGGAGAGATTTCTATCAGGGTATCAACCAGGCAAATGCGGTGATCAACCGCGCTGAAGGGTTAGATATCAGCGAATCGCTGAAAACCTCGCGTATTGCTGAAGTAAGATTCCTGAGAGCGCTATATTATTTCATGCTTACTTCTCACTACGGTGATGTACACCTTACACTGGAAGAAACCGAAGGTATTGAGGTGGAGGCCAACCGTACCAGCGTAGCTGAAATTTACAATCAGGCTATCATCCCGGATCTGGAATTCGCCATTGCCAATCTTCCCGATAAGCAAAGCGATTTCGGTAGAGCTACCAAACCGGCTGCTCAGTTCCTGCTGGGTAAAGCTCTGTTGAGAAGAAGTTACCGCTCCTTTGCTGAGAGTAATGACGCCAGCCGTGCCGAACAATTGATGAGCAATGTGATCAATGATTACGACTTTGCCCTTCTGGATGACTTTGCTGATCTGTGGGTGATCGGTAATGAGCAGCATTCTGAGATCATCTTCACGGTGCAGAATAGTAAATCGCAAGTGGACGAAGGTATCGATCCGGAAGGACACCGCGGTCACCTCTATTTCCTCTTCGAATACGATGTGCGCCCAGGTATGACCCGTGATGTGGCCAATGGTCGTCCGTGGAAACGTTTCCGCCCGACTGACTTCACACTGGGGCTTTGGGATAGAAATATCGATAGCCGGTACGACAAGACTTTTAAGCACGCATGGATCTCCAATAATGCCGGTAACATTCCAACCTGGACGGCTGAAGATGCCTCTGCCGGCTATGTAGACGGTTCTTTGGTAGGGCAGCCGAAATTTACGGTTGGCGATACGGCCTTATTCATTCCTGGTCCGCAACTGGATGAGAAATACGATGATCGCACCATCGCCAGTACGCGGTATACGGTATATACCTATCGCAATGATTATTGCACGGACTGCAACACTAAAGAACGGGTATTCCCCTCTCTAAATAAATGGATCGATGATACGCGTCCGGATCGTCAAAAAACGGAAGGACAGCGAGACTATATGTTGATGCGTTTGGGTGAAGCGTATCTGTTGCGGGCTGAAGCTCGTTTGAAGTTGGGTAATACCGACGGTGCCGCAGCCGATATTAACGTAGTTCGCACTCGTGCTGCCGTGAAACCCGGCGATCACATCCTAAACCGGGATGCGGCTGTGGATAGAACTGCTGAAATGCAGATCACGGCTGCTGATGTGAACCTGGATTTCATCCTCGATGAGCGTGCTCGCGAATTGCTAGGTGAGGGCCATCGCTGGATGGACCTAACCCGCACCAATAAACTGATAGAGCGGGTGAAGCTCTACAATCTGGAAGCAGCAGCTAATATTCAGGATTACCATGTACTTCGTCCGATCCCGCAGGATCAGATCGACCGTACGCTGGGTGGGTATCCGCAGAATCCCGGCTATCAATAGGCCGAAAGATAACCGAGATAAGTAATTGAAATCTCATAAGTGTAATGATAAGGCCGGCTCGTTTGAGCCGGCCTCTTTTTGTAATAATAGATGTTGCTTAAAAATCAAGCACAAATCCAATGATCGGCAGCAGGGAAGAATTATCCTGCCTGATCTCCACCAAAGCCGCAGGGCTGATCAACTCGCCGTTCTCATCCCGGTCGAGGCCATATTGCGGTTCACTCGGAAGGTTCTGATTAAAAGCATTCTGAAATTCTAAGTATACATCCAGCGCCGCTTTCTTAAAATTCCATTTCTTATCAATGCGGATATCCGCCTGATTGAAAGCCTCAAGCCGTAAGGTTCCCAGGCGGGAATAGTCCAGTATAACCGCCGGATAGTTGGCCAGGGTGGCTTCCTCATTGACGGGGACGTAGGGCGAGGGGCCACTGTAGCGATAACGCAGACTGGCTTCCCAGTTGCGGTTGAACTTATAGCCCCCGGTGAAAGTCAGCAGATGGCGGCTATCCCAAAGAGAGGGAAGATAGTTGGAACCGTCAGCACTGAATTCACTGCGAAAGAAAGTGTACGCCAGGATGCCGTAAAAATTCCGGGTGTATTGCTGTTGGAAAAGGAATTCCAGGCCGTAGGTTCGTCCTTCCCCCTTGCTGATCACTGCTTCACTGCCTAATACTTCGAAATCGCCGCCTTTATTGGCCAGGGAAACCTGGTCCAGTACGGAAACGGGATAATCATCGTATTTTTTGTAAAAGCCTTCCAGGGTGATGCGGGCGGAGCTGCTTACCCGGTATTCCAGTCCGGCTACCAGATGGTCGCTTTTTATGTACCGGGTTCCCTTATTAAGGAGGACGCCCTGATTGTCCTGGTAACCCAGCATCGTGTAGGGCGGGATCTTGTAGTATCTGCCAATGGATGCATTCAATCGCCAGCGCTTGCCCGGTTCGAGTGCGTAAGATAGTGCGAGGCGGGGGGATAATGTAGACAGGAGCTGTTGTTTCTGACCGGTGAATGAGTTGGCGTCCGAACGCAGCCCAAGTGAAATATCGAGCCGGTTATCCAGCACGGAACGGGAGGATTGAACAAATAGGCCATACCGCCAGAAGTTGATACTAGAATCAAAGCGGTTGCCGGTCACTTCATTAGTTGTGACATTGGTATAACCGGCCTGCTGTAACACCAGCCCGGCACTGACGATCCAGTCGCCCCAATAGCGGGTTTGTTCGTGCCGGAATTTGGTTTCTCTTTCCCGGGAATCGTTGGAGAAATACAAGTCCGTTTGGTTGACATTGTTACGGTAGCGTTCAAAACGGTTATTGAGTATGTTGGTACTTAGGCTGGTCCGCATACTGCCATTTCCATTTTTCAGACGGCGCTTCCAACTCAGGCCGGAAGTGGTGGACCACTGCTTAATGATGGGTACCTGTTCAAGGGTTGATTGTTGTTCCGCATCGAATTCATCGAGCTCATTCACACTGAAGTTATCGATGGAGCCTACTCCGATCAGGCTGAGTTCGTTGTATTCATCGATCTTATGGTTGATCTTATATTGATAATCCCAATAGTCGGGCAGGATAGGCAGACCGATCACTTTAAACAGAAATTGGAGATAACTGCGTCTGGCCGACACGATAAACGTGGTAGGGCTGTTCTCTCGTCCGGCTCTAAACAGAGGCCCTTCGAGTGTCAGTGCGGTCTCGCTGGCACTTACCCGCAGGTTCGTCTTGAATTTTCTGGTATCCCCGATGCGCTGATCAAACTGAACTACTCCCGATAGCGGGTTATCGTAGCGGGCATCAAAAGCAGAGGTGGAAAGATCGACCTGTTCAATGAATGATACATTGATCAACCCCACCGGACCACCGGCGCTGCCCTGGGTGCTGAAGTGATTGATATTGGGGATCTCTATTCCATCCAGGTAGTAAACATTCTCATTCGGAGCACCACCGCGAATGATGATATCGTTGCGAAAGCCTCCGACCGATCCGGCCACGCCGGGCAAGGATTGCACTACTTTGGCGATATCATTATTTCCGCCCGGATAGGTGGCGATCTCAACGGCCGACAAGGTTTGGGAAGAAAGCGGGGTGACCATATCCTCGCGCGAGCTGGCGGAGATCACTACTTCATCCAGTTGTTCGACGGCTTCCTGTAATTCAAAGTTGAGGGCAGGATTGCCTACCGATCTGATGATCACATTGAAGCGGTTGTCAGGGGTATAGCCCAGGTAGGCGGCCGTTACCTGATAGGTTGTTGTGGGAATATCATTGATCTGATAAAATCCGTCTACATCAGTTACTGCGCCCAGTCCGGAGTCTCCCAGACTGACCGTAGCGCCGATGAGGGGCTCTCCCGTGCGGGCATCTTTGACAAAACCATTCAACGACCCGGTATTTTGGGCGTTTATCAACTGTACCGAGAAGAACAAATAAGTAAGAAAAAGGCTGGTACGCAGCTTATAAGTAGGAGAGATCGTCTTAACTGAAAAACAAAAGTAAATGTGCATGGCCGGCATATGGTATTCATAAAATATAGAATAAACCCCGGCTTAACAGAATTGTTCTGAAGTAGTATCTCTTTTTAGAAAACAGGGTATGGACTGCACTCAACGCATGGCTAGACGATAGGCGAATATGGCCATAATAAGGGCAATAGGACCGAAGACCGCCTTTTCTACCATGGAAGGAGAAGAGAGGTTGCCGACAAAATTGAGTACAAAAAAAACAAAGATGACCCACATGGCAGTGTGAGAAAAATTCTTCATGCCTCCCCCCAATTTAACGAAGTCCATTCTTACCAGCACCATAAGTAACATAAGGGCCGTAAAAATGAAAGCAACGATCTCCATGATCAAACGTTGTCCCTGGGTTTCCAGTTGACCTCCCCAAACCATATTGCCGGGGGCTATGCCCAACAGGATCACGAGGTGAAAGATGAGTAACAGACTCAGCAGCGCAATAATGGTATAAGCCGCCAGTTTGAGGGAGATGTATTTTTTTAGCATATTATACCAGGATTCATCGGATTTTGTTGATGACCAGGATGGATTACCTGGATGATAAAGGATGTGGCAGATTTAAATGCACAACTTGCCCCGCACTATAGTCGGGAAAACCAGCTATTGCACAGTATAAACAGGTCTTGGGTACTGGGTGCCGGGTAATCGGTATGCCACCAAGGACCCAAGGCCCAGCACCCAGTACCGGATTTTTATTTCCGTTTTTTACCTTTATTCTTATCTGCCAGTCGCTGTTCCTGTACCCGTTTCTGTTCTTCCATTGCGGCCTGCAGGCGTTCCTGGAACCCGGATTTCTTTTTTGGTTTTTTCTTATAGGCTTCCAGCTCCTCGTGGATCTTATCCTGATTGATGATGTAGTTTTTGGTTACTACGGTCTGCGTGATGTTGAGTATGTTACTGAAAAGGAGGTAACAGGTCAGACCAGACGCAAAACTGTTGAAGAAGCCCAGGAACATGACCGGCATAATATACTGCATGTACTTCATGGCCGGGTTGGTGCCGAAGTCCATATGCTTCGTATTGTAATAAGTATAGATCAGCGTGGTCACCGCCCAGAGTATGGTAAAGAGACTGAGGTGGGCACCGAAGCCTAGGGGCAGTTCGAAGGGTAGACGGGCGATCACATCGTAGGAAGACAGGTCCGTCGCCCAAAGAAAACCGGCTTGCCGGAATTCGATGGATGCCGGGAAAAAGCGATACAGCGCAAACCAGATCGGCATCTGTAATACCATCGGCATACAACCGCCCAGCGGATTTACCCCGAACTCCCGGTACAGCTTCATAGTCTCCATCTGCACCTGCTGCTGGTCATCCTTGAACTTCTCTTTCATTTTTTCGATCCGCGGCTTAAGGGCTGCCATTTTCGACTGGGAGTACAGCATCTTGTAAGTCAACGGATAAAGCGCCAGTTTTACCAGCAGGGTCAGCAACAGGATGACGATCCCCGCACTGCCGATGAAGCCGGACAGGAAAGTAAAGATCGGCCGGATCACCCAGCGGTTGATGGTGCCGAAGATGCTTCGTCCGAAAGGAATAACGTCTTCCAGATCGGTAGCCGCGGCTCGGAGAAGGGCAAATTCATTCGGTCCGATGTAAAAGTCCATATTAAAGGCCTCAC
>JAGQXH010000256.1 GCA_020436695.1 Lewinella sp.
ATTGACTAAGAGGAAATGGTGTGCGAAATTTTCAAAACCTCCAGGAAAAATTGGTTCATTTATTTCCGTCAAACTACTAAGCAGAGGCTGCTTTGGCAAAAATAGATTGATCTTGGAGATTATACAGTATAAGTAGGCATTAATTTTACCTGCATGAGGCCATCATCGTCGATGCGGTTCAGACGGACGGGAGCAAGTTGGTTTAACAATGATTCATCCAGCGGCAGGTCTACCCGGATGTAATTATCTGTAAAACCTGACATCTTACCGTTCTCTTTACTCTGCTCGAACAATACTTCCCGTGTTTCCTCTAAATGCTGTTCGTAAAAATAACGGCGTTTTTTTTCGCTCAGGATATTCAGCATCTGATTGCGGCGACGGCGCTCTTCCAGAGGAACAGCATCTTCCATTTCGGCAGCGGGGGTGTTGGCGCGTTCACTGTAAGTAAAGACGTGCAGATAGGAAACATCCAGTTCATTGATGAAACGGTAACTTTCGAGAAAGTCTTCCTCCGTTTCGCCGGGAAAACCGACGATCACGTCAACCCCAATGCAGCAGTGGGGCATCAGGCTTTTAATCTTTTCTACCCGGCCGGCGTAGAGTTCCCGCTGGTAGCGCCGGCGCATTTGCCGGAGTTGCTTGTTGTTGCCGGATTGTAGCGGCATATGAAAATGCGGTACGAATCGGTGGGATTGTGCCACAAACTCAATGACTTCATCAGTGCAAAGATTGGGCTCAATACTCGAAATGCGGAAACGGTCAATACCTTCTACTTCATCCAGCGCCCGAATAAGGTCGATAAACATAGCGTCCTTCTTGGGACGCACTCCTTCGATGACTTCAGTTCCGTTACCGAAATCGCCGATATTTACTCCGGTAAGGACGATCTCCTTCACTCCCATCCCGGCGATCTTGTGGGCATTGGCTACCACCTGCCCGACCGTATCACTTCTGCTTCGGCCACGGGCCAGGGGGATGGTGCAAAAAGTACATTTATAGTCACATCCATCCTGTACTTTCAGGAAAGAACGGGTACGATCACCGAATGAAAAAGCATCCACGAAATTTTTGGCTTCGCTTACCTCTCCGGCCTTCACCATGCCTTTGCCCGATACTTTGGATAGTTCCTCTATGTAATCGAGAATGCGGAATTTTTCGGCGGCACCCAGTACCAGATCCACCCCGGGAATGTCTGCGATCTCATCCGGCTTGAGCTGGGCGTAGCAACCCACTACCACCACCAGCGCCTGCGGATTGTAGCGCAGCGCCCGGCGCACGGTCTGCCGGCATTTGCGATCAGCAAATTCAGTGACCGAGCAGGTATTGATCACATAGATATCCGCTCCGGCATTAAATTCCAGTTCGGTATAGCCGGCCGTTTCGAACAACCGTCCGATGGACGAGGTCTCTGAGTAATTGAGTTTGCAACCCAGCGTGTAAAATGCTACTGAGCGTGGCGTGGCCATCGATTATTTTGTTTTTTTTGTTGAAAACAGGGGCAAAGATACAGGAAATTATGCTTATTTGTTTTTCCTAGGTTTTTTAAGAAAGATCACCTTTTTGTTTAATATAAAAACGTTTTGTTTTAACTTTATGGTCGTATTTTAATAATTTTAAACAACATCTTATTCATCAAATGGTCAAGGACAGCATCCTTTCAAAGTTTGGTATGAAAGCGGGAAAAGGTTTAGTGTGGGTTAATAAGCCGACCAATAACCTTAGCCCTTCTGAGATCCTTGCCCTTGCAGAAGCGCGGAAATTCAAAGCTGACGCTGTTTATTTCAGGCGTTTTCCGGATGGTTCTCGTTCTATGCCGCAGGTTTACGTTTATGAGCAAGAGTTTTCCGATGATGATTTGGTTGAGATACACCGGGATCTATGGAGTAGTGGGAATGTCCCTTTCTTTTATACAGTGTCTGACACGCAGGTCAAAATTTTCAATTGTACCAAAAGTGTAGAGATAAAGGGGAAAGCTCGTATACCAATTTCGAAGCCGCTCAAGGTGTTTTCATTACTTGGTGATATTCAGGAAGAATTGGAGCAGGAAAAATTTTCAGCTAAACTTTTTGATAACGGTACTTTTTGGGAAGAACATCCTTCGCTGCTCAATGCGAAGAATAGTCCTTATCAAAAGTTGTTGGAAGGGTTATTACAGGCAAAGAAAGATCTGGAAAAACGCAAGCTACCTCTTAGTACAAGTACTATCAACAAGTTGCTGATCATCGGTATTTTAGTACGATACCTAGAAGAAAAAGCAGATGAAAAGGGGACTAAATTACTCGAAATAAGCAGGGATTTATATAAGGAATTTCCTGATTGTCACCGATTCACAGATATCCTTCGCCAGGGACAAATCATTCCTTTTCTCAATGAACTCGATGAGAAATTTAACGGAAAGCTGTTTGACCTGAAAGAAAACGAAAGGCAAGAACTGCAAAACGCTAAGCTCGATTTTGTTGCGGCCATTTTTGATGCCAATATTGTCGCTGATACTCGCCAGTATATACTATGGGAAATCTATTCTTTCAATCATTTGCCTATTGAACTCATAAGTGGCCTTTATGAAGCTTTCCTTAAGAAAGAGCGAAGCGTGGTTTACACGCCTCCCTACCTTGTCAACCTACTTATTGATGAATGTATGCCCCTCGACAAAGCGGAGGAATACTTTTCAGACGAAAGCTTCAAGGTACTTGACCCAGCTTGTGGATCGGGGGTTTTTTTGGTAGCGGCCCTGAAAAGGATGGTACAGTGGAAAGCTTACCTTCATTATAAGATTACAGGTGAAGTGGCCTATCCAGAAGTTGATGTTATTAAGCGAATTACTAAGAACAATATCTATGGGATAGACATTGAGGAAGGAGCCACACTCGTCACTGTTTTCAGCCTATGCATCGCCTTGTGTGATAAGCTTTCGCCGATGCAAATCTGGAATGACCTGCGCTTTGACGAAGAATTGGTGGAAAAAAATATCCGCACGACTGATTTTTTCAAAATTTATAATGATATTCCGAAAGGGGCATTTGATTTGGTGATTGGGAATCCGCCCTTTAATCCGCCTTCTCCGTTTAATAATAAGTCGTATTTAAAGTATGTAGCTACCAATTATCATGTTCAACCTGCACATCCACTCAATGATGATAATTTGGCGCTTTTCTTTTGGGATAGAGCTGTTCTTTTGAGGAAAAATGGTGGTAAAATTTGTTTTATTTTGCCGGCAGGAGCTTGGCTTTATAACAATAATTCTTATCAATATAGAAGTGACTTTCTGAAAAAATTCCAAATTGTTAAGATTATTGATTTTACCCAGTTGAGTGATAAGCTTTTTCATGGAAGAGCGAATATAGCAGTTTGTAGTACGATTGCCACCGACCTAGATAAGATGTATGATGGGAATACCCTTCATATCGTTGTGAGGAGAAGCAAATTAGCTGAAGAACGCTTTAATTTTGAAGTTGATCATTATGACTTCCACAAGATTGCGATAAAAGATATAGCTGAAAATTCATTAATACTCAAGTCAAACCTCCTGGGAGGAATGAGGCTATTTCAATTATTGAAATCGCTAGAAAACTTTGCCACCTTGAGAGAATATTTAGCAGAAATGGAAGAAATGAGAGGTTGGAAATATGGAGAGGGATATATTGTTGGGCACAGAGGAAACCTAAAATCAAAGGAGATTATTTCAAACGGTAGAACACGGAAATTTTATGATAATGTACATTGGATAACTGGAAAAAAATCAATAATAACCGAGTCAGTTAAAGAATCAGGTGAATTTGAATGGTTTATTGAAAGAGAAACCCTGTTTGAGTGGCCAAGAAGAAAAACGCGTAGAATTTTTCAAGCACCTCACATTCTTATAAAAGCGAATTTGGGTACTGAACGGATTCCGGTAATATTCAGTGAAGAGTATATGTGTTTTAAGGATAAAATAATTGGCATACACTCTCCCGAAAAAGATAAGAAATTGCTAAAATCTCTCTATGCCCATCTTAATAAGTTTTCAAGCCTGAATAGGCTGATTTGTATTTGTTCATCTGGTCAGGCGGGAGTTAGTATGTCAAGTCAAGTTCTGTTGAAAACTGACATAATGAACCTTCCTTATCCTGAGAACCCTATTGATCTCAACTTAAGCAATAACGAAATAATCATACAAAACGACGTACTCGACTATTACATTAAGTCCAACGCAAGTAGCGAAACATCCCCATTAAGTCAGCCGGTGCAAGGAAATGAATTGAAGGAATATGGCGAGGTGTTTTGTAAAACGCTTAATCCCATTTATGAAAAAGGCCGGCAAAAGTGGTTCGTACATGGGTACCACGAAGCAGAACAGGCAATTGCTTTTGCATTTTGCTATGGCTTACCTAAATTAGGCATTTTGTCAAATATGTTTGATGATGGTTTAGATGGTATTGAACGACTTCTACAAAACGAAACTCGCCGCAATTTCCGTATCACAAGGGTATTACGCGAATATCTCCATATAGAAGGCTACGATGTGCTGATTTTTATAAAGCCGAAAACTGTCCGGTATTGGTTAAAGTCGATTGCTCTTAGAGATGCTGATGAAACTTTTTCTGATTTAAAACGCACTGGATTCTAAATATGAACCCTATCCTGCCACATGATCAAATTCCTTTTAGAAACATTGTCGGAAGTGCGTCTACTCATGGATATGTAGACAGATTGGTAATCTTCTTAGAAAAGTATCTTCCCAGTTTTCCCATTGAAAGGAACGTTGATGCAAGGATGAATGAAAATGATTTAACTGAACAACTTTATATCCATTTGACAAGAAAGGCCAAATTTAACGCTGAAGTGATAGAATATCCCTTTATTTTTCAACCTGAAAAATCGCAGAAAAGAAAGCAACAAAAAGGACATTCCAAAAGAGTTGATATTGCCGGTCGACTTAACACATTAGATGTTAATATGGATGTCATTTATTGTCTCGAAGCAAAAAAATTACCTACTGACAAAAAAAGAGGGAAAAGGGAAAAAGAATATGTTTCTGGAAACGGAGGGGCCATAGAACGATTTAAAGCTGAAGCCCATGGAATGGATGACGCAGGCAATTTGTTACAAAGAAATGGCATTGTTGCTTATGTAACAGATGAGAATTGCACCGCTTGGCATCAAAGGATAAATACTTGGATAAGTGAGCTTGGATGGGACAAATCAGAACGGCTTGAATTGGAATGTGAAGTCCCAATTGGTAAGTTGAACTCAAGACATCACCGAGTTTCTGGACAGCTCTTTGAACTGGATCATTTTTGGGTTGGTATTTCATAGTCGTTTTGGTTCCCAAATAGTTCATGAATTTAGGAAACCAATGTACTTAACTTAATCCCGATCATTCCACCTTCTTAAACCGAAGATCTCGCACTCGCCCACCTGATACCAAACAACCATTGATGGCCTGGGATTCATCGGTAGTAAAGGCCACCTGTCCAAAAAACCAGGTGTTGCCGGAAAAATTATCCTTTTTGGTGGGTGTTAGCTCAATATCCGGATGCCGCTGGTGACGGGCGATTAGTTTACCCTTCTCTACGATGAAGTGGTACGTAGTTTCCAGTTCCGGGCTATAAAAATTACCTGTATAGGCCGACAAATTGACTTTAGCCGGATCAAAATCGGTCAGTCGCGGCATTGTGATTTCCCGTCCGCCCTGTTTGAGTATACTCTGGTGGACCATTCCTTCACTGTTCTTCTCAAAAACAACCGTGGCATTGGCATCGGGTGAGAAAAACTCATTTTCGGCAACCGGCTGGATCTTCAATCGCGGCTGCCCGGTAGCCTGCGCATACAATTCCTTGCCTTCCCGTGTGATGGTGAGAATGAAATTCGGACCGATCTCATACCGCCCGGTATAGGATTCAAGTTGCGCTTCACTTACCTCCACTGATGGTTTTTCGGAGGCGGCAGCAACAGGTGACGCAGGTGCATCAGTAACTGGCTCCTTAATCTGATCTTTCAGGTAAATATCGACGATCTGGAAAGCCAAACTTCCCGGATTGAAAGTGCCCAGATTGCTGAAAACGATCACCGAAAGCCCTTGCTCGGGAAAGCGGGCCAGATAGGTGCGATATCCGGCATCGGCACCTCCGTGACTAACCATTTTTAATCCCTTATATTCGCCGATGACCTGCCCGTAAGCATAGCTGATCTTTTCACCATTATTGAGTATACCCTGTTCGTGCATCTGTTTCATGATGGCCGCATTGCCCACCGTCATTTTATCAAAATTAATAGCCCATTTGGCCAGGTCTTCTACTGTGGTAAATAGGCTGGTAGCTCCTACATTGGCATAACTGAGCACTCTTTTTTCGAATGTACCTTGTCCCTCTCCGTAGGAGTACGCCCGGTTCTTGACGATCTTTTCGTGATCATCGTAGAAGAGGGTATTGGTCATGCCAAGTGGTTGGAAGATGTTAGCCTGCGTCCATTCCGCAAAACTTTGGCCTGTGACCCGACTCACCACTTCGGCCATCAGTGTAAACCCTGTATTGCAGTACAGGTATTCTGCACCGGGTTTGAAATTGAGATCTTTTTGTCGACTGACGAGTTTCAACACATGCTCTTTGGTAATCACGTCATCCAGTCGCCATCCGGCCATAGCCAACAGATTCCACTGATCGCGTAGCCCACTGATGTGATGGCCCAGTTGCCGCAGCGTGATCTTCTCTCCAAAATCCGGCACTTCCGGAAGATATATTCGGATGTCGGCATCCAGATCTACTTTTCCTTGATCGGCCAGGGTGGCAATGGCAAAAGCGGTAAACTGCTTGGACACCGATGCAATGTGGAAAATGGTGGTAGGCGAGTTGGGGATATCGTATTCCAGATTGGCGTATCCATATCCTTTGGAGTAGATCACTTTGCCGTTTCTGACCACAGCAATACTGGCTCCTGGAGACTCCGGTTTATCCCAGGGGATGAACAACTGATCTACCTGCTCTTCGGGAGTAGTCGGTTTTCTTTTATCCGACAATATCTGCAAGGTATATTTACCGGCCTTATCCATGGTATTGAGTGCTTTTACCATTAAACGATAGGAGCCGGTTCTATCGGTGGTTAGGATAATGGGTTCCGGACCGTAGTATCCGTTAGGACTATCGAAGTCTGCTATTTTTTCTCCATCCGGATCAAAAGCAGTAATAATGGCGTCGACACCATCCTGGACCAGTTCTATATAGTAAAAGTGGCCTTTTTTCAGGGAAAGACTGTATTCGTGCGACTCGTTTGCATTTAATGATCGCTCGATGCGGTCTTTGCTTTTGAGCCGGGTAGTTTGAGCGTGGCTATTGATCGTGAAAAAGTGCAGACAGGCAGTACTTACGATCAGGGCAAAGGATAGCTGGAATCTTGACATGGCTGTAGAAGGTATTTTACTGAGGCAATTGCCGGGTTAAATATCGATTCAAGGTAAGAAATTGAACCGGATTTAAAAAATAGTTTATTGTTAGCCAGCAGGTTATGAAATGATGAGTAGAGATCTTAGGGTAAGATCAGGCTGCAAACTGTCTGTGATCTCTAATGGAATAAGTTGCAATTTAGTTGTCAGAATTAAAAATTAAAAAACACACGGATCTGCACGGAAGATGCAGGTCGGTAAATCTCTGATGTTATGAAAAATTGCGCGCTCTTTCTTTTTTTGGTATTACTATCCACAGCCTGTACCAAAAATGCATTCATCGATCAAAGCACATTCACTGCTGTCCCCTCTGTAGCTGAGATCAGGAATACTATGTCGCTACTCAAAAACGACCTAAGGGACTTGACTTCATCACTGAGTCTTAAGGAATTGCAGCATTTGTACGAAAAACCTGGCCATAAACTGAATCCTAAAATGTTCAATGTGGATCTGGATCGCATCCTTCAGCTGCAAAACCGATTGGCTGTTCACTTTCAGCAACTTCCGTCAATTTCCCGAAATGCTCAAATAGCGGTACTTAAAGAGGAAACTGTACAGGAAAAAAACGCAGGTGATCTTTGGGTGCCTTACGATCCGGGTTGTTATGCAGAATTACAGATCAAACAGCAGCAACTCCTTCTGTAATATTTCGAATGCCTGGCCGGGGCGCAGGATGAGACGGAAGAGCAATATTGCCTTGTGACCTACCTGAAAAAGAATGCCGGACTGGAACTGGAGCTATATGCCTGCACGAATAATGGGGCTGGATAGATCGCTCCTTTACATTCCCGAAATGAAAGATCTATTTTTTCAAGTTGTGCCAATTCCCCTGTTATCCACTTGTCATTATCGGTGAAAGTCCCCTGAACTGCCATTGTAACGCGTTTGTGCATTTAGTGCAGAGTTTTGGCTTGCGGAAAATACCCGCAAGCCTTTTTTCATATCTATCCAAAACAAAACTTATTTTTGGGCCGAAATTTATTTGATACCTTCATTTTCATTCGTTTATTGCAAACTACCAGGGTCCGCATGAGTCAATTCATTCAGATTGGAGAGCAGCGCATCCACTACGAGCAGAGTGGCAAGGGGTATCCACTTGTCCTTTTGCACGGCTGGGGGTGTGATCTGCATATCTTTGATCTGATTGTGCCGGAACTAGAGCAAAATTTCACAGTGTACCGGCTGGATTTTCCGGGCTTCGGTCAGTCTCCCGAACCCAACGAGATTTGGGATACGGAAGCATACGGACGGATGACTGAGGAATTTTTGCGGGCCCTGGATATTCGGCACCCCATCCTGATCGGCCATTCTTTTGGGGTGCGCGTTATTATTCACATGTCGGCAAGTGTCTCGGCCCGGAAGCTGATCTTCACCGGCGGAGCAGGGATTCCGCCAGTTCGGCCGTTCTCCCATTATATAAAGGTGTACTCCTATAAAAGTGTCAGATGGTTGGCGCAGTTACCCGTGCTGAAAAGTCTGCTGGCTTCCACCATGGAGAATTATCGGAAAAAAGCCGGTTCTGCCGACTACCGGCAGGCATCCGAAACGATGCGTGGTGTTTTGATCAAGGCTGTAAATGAAGACCTGCGCCCCCTGTTGCCTGGTATTAAGGCACCAACTCTGCTTATTTGGGGAGAAAATGATACTGCCACTCCTCTGCGCGACGGCCAGTTGATGGAAAAACTCATTCCCGACGCCGGACTGGTGGTACTCAAAGGAGGGACACACTATGCTTTCCTGGAGCAGGTTCCGCGTTTTCTGAAGATCGTCGATCACTTTCTGGAAGAAGATAAGACTGCAAATCTATGATGTTGTGGCTCACCATATTGGCTTATGCCGTATTGATGGCAGTGATCCTGATGCGGGAATTGCATCACCTGCAATTGAACAGCTATCGCAATGAGCGCTATTTGCGCTGGTGGCCGGGGCCGAAGGGCCGCAACTGGCGATTGCCCTTATTGGTCATTCTCCTCCTTGCCGCTGTACTACATGTAAGTATGGGTAGCCCGCTGCCGGCCTGGTTGTGGATAGCCGCTTGCTTGATCGGTGCTGCCTTATTGTATGGCCAAAAAAAGAAAAAGCCGCTGGTGTTTACCCAGCGGGCCACACGCCTGTATGTGGTGATGGCCGGAATAAGCCTGCTGCTTTGTGTATTTGCTGTATGGTTGGGAGGTAATCGTGCTTACCTGCCGATCCTGTGGGGCACCCTGCTGCTTGCTCCGGGGATTATGCTGCTGAGTAATATACTGCTGCAACCAGTAGAACAACGCATTAATCAGGGGTTCGTCGATGATGCCAAACGCATCATTCGTGCCATGCCCGATCTGCAGATCGTGGCTATTACGGGCAGCTATGGGAAAACCAGTGTTAAGCATTTTCTTACGGCTATGCTTGCCGAAAAATACCATGTGTTGATGACGCCGGGTAGCTATAATACTACAATGGGAGTGGTGCGCACCATCCGGGAAATGTTAAAACCTACCCACCAGGTCTTCGTGGTGGAGATGGGGGCCAAACAATCCGGCGATATTCGGGAGATCTGCGAGATCACGCCACCGCAACGCTCCATTCTTACCGCTGTGGGCCCGCAACACCTGGAAACGTTCGGCTCCATTGAAAATGTGCAGCGTACCAAGTTCGAGATCGTGAATGCCCTGCCGGACGGAGGTAGTGCCTATTTGAATGCCGACTACGAACTGATCCGGGACTATCCGGTTTCCAATAAATTGAAAACGACGTATTACTCAGTCAATGCCGAACAAGGTAATTATTGTGCAGAAAATCTTCGGTACGCCAATGGTCGCCTTCATTTCGATGTGTTGAGGGAGGACGAGCAAATACTCCATCTGGAAACTCAATTATTGGGAGAACATAATGCCTCCAATCTGTTGGTCTGTACCGCTGTCGCCCTGGATATGGGAGTATCGCCGGAACGCATTGCCTACGCGGTGCGTCAGCTCCAACCCGTGGAACATCGATTGCAATTGCGGAAATTTCCCGGAGGTTATACCGTACTGGACGATGCCTTTAATTCCAATC
>JAGQXH010000257.1 GCA_020436695.1 Lewinella sp.
TGCTGCTTTCGGTGAAGGTAGAAAGCAGGCTTGTTCATAGTAATTCCGGTAATCTTCTTTTACCGTATCAAAGAAGCGATCTGTATCCGGGATCTGGCTCAGATTAGGAAGTAATCCCTGAAAGGGTATGATATTCATACTGATATTTATCCTGGGATAAATGTACGAAAATTGGTACCAAGTATAGAGAACTTTTTACCGGTGAGCGGGTGTTTAATGATTACCAAATATTTGTAACATGGAAAAGAAAGTTTCATTCAAAGAATTGATAAACGGAGATACGCCGGTGCTGGTTGATTTTACGGCGGAATGGTGCGGACCCTGTAAAGCAATGGCTCCCATACTGAAGCAGGTTGCCGGAGATATCGGAGATACGGCAAAGATCATTAAAATAGATGTGGATAAGAATCCGGCGTTGGCCAATCAACTGCAGATCCACGGCGTGCCGACCTTTATTTTATTTAAGAACGGAGAGATCAAATGGCGGCAATCGGGGATGCAGTCGGCCCACCAGCTCAAGCACGTGATCGAAGCCTACCAGAAGGATTGAAACGGCAGCTTATGGAAAAAATTAGTAATTTCCGGCCGTAAAAGTGATCAGCCTTCATCAGAGTGCCTTGGGCCGCTGCAATGGCTAAAGAAGTAGCCCATTTGGGCGTACAGGGTTTACGACTGGCAGACTGTTCGACTATAATCACTACCAAATGGGATTTTTCGATCGATTTTTTGGGAACGGAACGGAAGAACAAGCGGAACCCCGGATCAGGTTTGGCCGATATAGCGATTCTTACAAGAGCCCCGCTAGCTACAAGGCCTGGGATGTGGCGCTGGAGAAATTTGAAGAAGGGGCATATCTGGAATCTTACCGGGCTTTCTTTGAGTACCTCCGGGACGAGGACGAGGATAACGTGCAATTGCAGGAGAGCGACTCCGGCATGGCGTTTGAACTGTATCAGGGGTCCAAAAAATTGAGTGGCTTCGTAAATGAGGAAAAATTGCGGGTCGAGTCGAAAGTCGCCCATACGGAAAAACTGCGGGTAGCTTTTCTCCGCCGCCTGGTGGAATTGAATTACGAGTTGGAGTACAGCCGTTTCGCGCTGGATAATGAAGGTAATATTACCATCGTCTTCGATACGTACACCATTGATGGGTCTCCCTATAAGCTCTATTACGCCCTTAAGGAAGTGGCTATTAAAGCGGATAAGCAGGATGATCTGCTGCTGGATGAATTCAAATCACTGCAGGCAGTGGATGTGGATCATCTGGAGATCATGCCGGATAGTGAGAAAGAGGTAAAGTGCGATTATATACAGACTCAGATCAGAGAAACACTGGATGAAGTGGAGAATGGAAGGCTCCGAAAAGATCAGTATGCAAGCGGAGTGGCGTATCTGCTACTCCATCTCATCTATAAACTGGACTATCTGATCAAACCGGAAGGCTTCATGATGGAGGCGCTGGAGCGATTGCACCGCCTGTATTCTTCAAAAGATGAGAAGAAGAGCATGGCGGAGCTGAATCAGATAATCTGTAAAGAACTGACCGCTCTGCTGGAACGGCCCCGGGCGGAATTTTATAAGGAAATGTATCGGGTGCCGGCCACCTTCGGCATTACGATGCCGGTAAGTCACGACCGGGTGGTGAGTCTGATCGATGCCGAATTGCACCAGATGGACTGGTATCTGGAAAACGGATATGAAAGAATAGCCATGGCTATTCCCGGCTTCATCTGCAGCTATTGCATGTTTATCTACGCCATTCCCAAACCTGGCCGGGAGTTGTTCCATCTTTATTTTGAGATCACAGAACCGGATTTCTTTAAAGCATTAGGATTTTCTAATTACTATTATAATACGGCTACCGGCGAATTCGATAAGAAAGCCATCCGGAAGACCATCCGCCGCATTGTGGATCGGCACCGGGACCAGTTCCAGAAACTGATCTTCCCTACCGGTTCGTTGGATTTCAGCAATTTACCGCACTTTGCCCGCTCGTATCTTCGGATCATCCGGAATCTGGATATGACCAAGGTCGATTAATGGGCAGGGCTCATGATATGTATCTTTCTGAAAGTAAGACTGTATTTTCAGTGAATCTCGAGGCTTTCCGACTTTCACAGTCACCGATTGCCCGTATGAATCCTTCCAGTTACTATGGAATTTATTACACTAGAGAAAACGGGTGCACTGGCGGTGATCCGCCTCAACCGGCCCGGTAAATACAACAGTTTTAACGGTACCATGGCGCAGGAACTGCAGGTCGCTTTGGATGATTGCCGGGACGATGAAACCATCCGGGCCGTTTACCTGACCGGAATAGGAAAGGCATTCTGTAGCGGGCAGGATCTCAATGAAGTGACCGGTGAAGATGCGCCTTCGTTTTCCACGATACTGAATGAACATTTTAACCCCATCATCATTCGTCTGCGCGAACTGGAAAAGCCGGTCGTGTGCGGCGTCAATGGCGTAGCGGCCGGTGCCGGTGCCAATATCGCGCTGGCCTGTGACATTACCATAGCGGCGAAATCGGCCAGTTTTATCCAGGCATTTTGCAATATTGGTCTGGTGCCGGATAGTGGTGGCACATTCTTTCTGCCCCGGCTGGTCGGTGTGCAACGGGCAGCCGCCATGATGCTGCTGGGAGAGCCCGTATCGGCGACGGAGGCGGCCGAAATGGGTATGATCTATAAGGCCTTCCCCGATTCCTCTTTTGAAAAACAGGCAATGGCCCTTGCCGGAAAACTTGCTCAAATGCCCACCCGCGCGCTGGCCATGACCAAACGGGCACTTAATTATTCACTTTTCAATAACGAGCTGGAAAAGCAATTGGCTATAGAAGAGCAATTACAGTCGACAGCTGGAGAAACAGAGGATTATCGGGAGGGAGTTCAGGCGTTTCTGGAGAAGCGTAAACCGGTCTTCAAAGGAAAATAACCGTCGTAAGCTGCGAGCAATTTTAAAGTGAGCCCATATAACGGGCAGTGGAGATATTAATTCGAACCGGTCAGCTTCACTTCATTTTTCATATTTTCAAAGCTGGAGGCCCGCAAGATCTGTACTCGTCCTTTCTCACCGTCTTTTTCCAGGATCTCAATACCCTGCCATTCCTGTCCGCAGGCGTTATGCAGTTGGGCTTCGTCCAGGATTAGGGTACCGCCCGGTTCTACCGTGATCTTTCCATTCGGCGGGATGGATAAACGGCATCGCAGCCTTAATTGCCCGCCGGCCGCGATATATAAGTTGCCTTCCAGGTCTTTGGCTCCTTCCCAGCTTGAGGTATCCCGGATCTCAATGGTCTTGTTTTCATCCAGCCTGCACCAGTTCGGTACCAGTAACTGGCGGACATTGGCACGTTCATCGGCCATCTTTTGCTGCACCTTGCCGATCTGGCAGGGTGTCCAGGCCAGTTGCATGGCATTGTAATCCATCACATTATTCGAGGTGATGGTATCGCAACCCGGCTGACTGCGGTTCCAGCAGTTCTGTTTATGCCGGGGGGTGTCCTCACATCCGTCATTATAGGCCCAGGTGTGCCCCAGACCGTAGATATGGCCAACTTCGTGATTAAAAACGCCGCGGTACGCCCAAAAATCCCCGTTGAAGTCCATGCCAGCAAGTTTGATGGCATTTCCCAATGCTACACCGGTGCCTACTGCGGCGTAGGTTTTGGAGCGAATGCTGTCCGGGTGATGAGGCATGAAGAATATATTGAGTACGGTATCCAGTTGTGCCCCGTATTTATCGATCACTTCCCGGTCGTACAGGTTGCGGTCTTTTCCCTTAGCGACATAGAAGTATTGCAAGTCATCAAAGTGGAAATAGATCCCATCGTCGGAGGGGTCCTCTGGTTGTGGGCTTAGAACGTACTGAAACCGGATGGGCAGCGTAGGGGTGTCATTGTTATGCGGCAGCCACATAGACTTATTATTCTCCAGAGCGTAGTTGGCGGCCTTGATTAGGCCTTTGGAAAACGTTCGCACCTTTTCTTCCGGAAAATCCACAACTGCATCTATCGGTTGCATCCAGTGAAAATTGACCCGGACGTATTTTACCGGAGTATGATCCAGATGACTGGTGTCGGGCAGATACGAGTTGTAGTCGTAGCAGGGCCCCCGGGCGGTAATGCCAAACTGTGACCGATTGGGCGAGGCATCATCAAATTCAGACGGGATATACTGGACCTCTTCCGACTGCAGGAAATGGGCGCGCATCCCCGTCTGACAGGCCGATTGTGTAAGCAGGAATACAGATAGCAACAGAACCGGTAGCCCGAAAAGCGTGAAAGCCCCAGTGAAGATCTTTTTATATCCTGCTTTGATCATAAGCGTACATTCCTTAAATCAGTCCAATATGAGGAGCGTTATCATTGTGGCTCATGAATTACCATTCCCCAATAGCTCCGCCGCCACCAAAATCACCACCTCCGAAGCCGCCCCAATCGCCTAGTCCGCCACCACTGCTACTGCCTCCACCGCCACCGAAGCCACCGCCACCGCCCGGTATAAAGATCCAGCCACCACCGCTGCTTTGCCGGCGACCCATTTGTCGCGAACGGCGCCTCTGACGATCATCATAGCGTCCGTTGCGGTAGTAGCCGCCATCATCGTTATCATCTCCGCCACTTTTCTTACCGAAGGCGATCAGGAAGAAGATCAGGACCACAAAGGCCACGAATATCCAAAAGCCGAGACTGCTCCCGCTTGATTTCCGGTTTTGCGTGCCGTCATTGGTGTATTCGCCCCGTCCGAGATCCATAATGACATCTACGGCCCGGTTGATGCCTTGGTAGTAATTCCCTTCACGGAAAGCCGGGATCAGGATATTTTGGATAATATCAAAAGCTTTGGCGTCCGGCAGGAACCCTTCACTACCGTAGCCGGTTTGGATGGAAATTTTCCGCTCTTCCTGAGCAATGAACAACAATACTCCATTATCATTTTCACCGCCACCGATCCCCCAGGTTGTGGCGAGCCGATGAGCATAGTCGAAGACATTTTCTCCGTCCAGCGACTTTTCGATCACAATGGCGATCTGGGTGGACGTCTCATTGTCGTATGCCCGCAATTTGCGTTCCAGCAATACGATCTCCTGCTGGGAGAGCATACCGGCATAGTCATTGGTCAGGAAATTGCTCGGTTCAGGTACTTCCTTTTGGGCACGGAGTCCGATTGGAAGTATCAACAGTAATAAACCGATCAGTAGTTTGTAATTCATTCTCTTGGGGTGATTTGATGATTTGGTGTGTTGAGGTGTTCGGGTGTGGAGGTTTTCAGGTGTTGGTGTGTTGAGGTGTGCATCAAGTAATATGAAAATAGGAAACTTCAGCACCTAAACACTCTAACACGTCAACCCCCCGAACACTATTCATAAGAGATCTCATCCGGCAATTCATTGACATCGTCGTCCTGATGGGGAAAAAAGGCTTTCAGTTTTTCACCGATCTGACGGATCACCAGCGCTACCCCTTCACCATAAGCTTCCCGGCGGAAGTGCTCCAACATGACGTTGCGCTCTTCTTCCCAGAAACCTTCCGGTACGGCATTATTGATCCCTTCATCGCCGATGATCGCAAACTGGCGGGCTCCGGGAGCCAGCAGGATCAGCACCCCATTGCGCTGTTCCGTTTCGTGCATGCCCAACTTGTGGAAGATCCGTAGCGCATCCGCCATTATGTGTTCCTTCGGCTTCTGCAACAGATGTACCCGGATCTCTCCGGAAGTCTGTAGTTCAGCCGTTTTAATGGATTCGATGATCTTTTCTTCTTCCTGTTTACTAAAAAAACGAATCATGAATAGGTGGCGTAGTTATTGGGTACTGAGTGTTGAATAGTGAACGTATCGGACACAGAGATGGTGGTGCCCATAAATTGCACTATTTCACACACCCATTACCCAATACTTTCTATTTATCAAAATTCAACTTTCGGGGCATTTTGCGCATCCTGGGCCGCTTCAAACTGCGTAGCCCGGTCGAAGCCGAAGATCGAAGCAAAGAAGCTGGCCGGGAAACGGCGGATCGTAGTGTTATACTCGGTAACCGTGTCATTGTAGCGGTTACGCTCTACCCGGATGCGGTTTTCCTGCCCTTCCAATTGAGCCTGTAGTTGCTGGAAACTGGCGCTGGCTTTCAGTTCCGGGTAACGCTCCGCTACTACCAGCAGTCGGCCCAATGACTGGGAAAGACCGTTTTGTGCTTCCTGGAACTGCTGGATCTGAGCCGGGGTCGCATTGGACGGATCAATAGTAATGCTCGTGGCTTTGGCCCGGGCATTGACTACGGCCTCCAGCGTCCCTTTCTCAAAATCGGCGGCTCCTTTAACGGTGGCTACCAGGTTGGGAATAAGGTCGGCGCGTTCCTGATACGCACTTTGTACTTTACTCCAGGCATTATGAACGCTTTCATCCAACGCTACAAAAGAGTTGTTGTAGCTGCAGGCGCTAACGAACACGATGAAACCCAGGCCCAGTAAAATGGCCCAGATGTAAATGGATCTCATAAACTGCGTTTTTAGTGAAAATAATGAATTCTAATTTTTCAGGCCTTTCCCTACTTAAACAATCTTGAATTGTAAATATTCGGGAAAATGCGAAATAAGACGACAAAAAGTCGATAAGTTATGGCTTTGGCTCTATGAACAGACGGATCAGTTGCTGGGCAGCCCTAAAGGGCGAAAGCCTGCCGGAACTCACCGCTTCCTCCAGTAGCGGAATTTCCTTTTGTACTGCGGGATGTTGGTAAAATAGTTGCTGCAAATGATCTGTTAGGCTTTGATGCAGCCAGTGTCGGGCCTGCTCCCGGCGATTTCTCTCCCAGAAGCCGTTTTCCCGGGTGAAGGTACAAAAATCGGTCATCAATTGCCATAGCTCCGCCAAACCCTCCCGGGTTAGTGCCGAACAGCGCAGCACCTTAACGGCCCAACCGCTGGTTTGCGGTGCCAGTAAATGTACCGCATTCTGATAGGCCCGCTGAGTTTGTCTGGCCGCCTCTCCCGCTTCTCCTTCACTTTTATTGACGGCCAGCAGGTCCGCCATTTCCATAATCCCTCTTTTTATCCCCTGAAGTTCGTCACCGGCCCCCGGTTGGAGCAACAACAGGAAGATATCTACCAGCGCCCGAACCGTGGTTTCTGACTGTCCCACGCCTACGGTCTCCACGATGATGGTATCAAAACCGGCCGTTTCACAGAGCAGGATTGATTCTCTGGTTTTTTGTGCTACACCGCCCAGGCTTTCACCTGCCGGACTGGGACGGATGAATACACGCGGATCGCGGGAGAGGGTTTCCATGCGGGTTTTGTCACCCAGAATGCTGCCTCCACTGATCCGACTGGACGGATCGATAGCCAGTACGGCCGGTCGCCGGCCCTGTTCCAATAGATACTGTCCAAAACTGTCGATGAAAGTGCTCTTGCCTACACCGGGAGCACCGGTGATCCCAATGCGAACAGTAGAAGTAGGGGGAAGTTGCAGGCAGGCTTCAATGATCTCCTGAGCCAGTTCCCGGTGTTCCGGATGAGTACTCTCAATAAGCGTTATCGCCCGGCTGAGCATAGGACGATCGCCGCTGCGAATGCCTCGCAGATAGTCTTCCGGCCGGAGTGACCGGGGACTCCGGCGGCGAAGATTCGGATTGAGGTGTTTGCTGCGCTCTTCCGGGTTACTATGTTGGGGGTAGTCCTCCATATGGGGTAAAAATCAATGTTTTCGGGCAAATTCGCAAAAGTTAAAATTATTAATACCCTCATAACAGCTTACTGATCCCGGCTCTTTTTTAGCAATTCGTACATCATGCCCTCCTTCATAGCATAGAATGAGACCGTCAATTCCCGGATTCCGGCCCGACGCAGGATAAGATCCACCAGAATGAGAGCCACCACGATCATATCGGCCCGGTCATCCGGAATTTGCGGCATAGCATATCGTTGTTCCTGCGTGGTATGGAGGATCTCCCGGTAAAAAGCGTCGAATTGACCGATATTGATGGGAGAGTAGGTCAGGTGATCAACTTCATCACCCAATTGTGCCGCTATGACATCAAAGGTACCGGCAGCGCCCACCAAATGTTGGATCGGATACTGTTGCAGACTTTCCCAAAGCGGTTGCAACTGTGCTTCCAAAAAGGCCTGCACTGCCGTGATCTCTTCCGGAAGGATCGGATCATTCCGGTGAAACCCACGGAAAAGAACGGCGACTCCAACCGGAAAACTCTGGGCCCAATACACCCGATGCCGGTCGGCGATGATGAATTCTACACTACCGCCACCGATATCCATGATCAGTACCGGTTCCTCCGGAGCCGGAATGGCCATTAGGGCACCCTGGGCAATGAGTTGTGCTTCCCGGTCACCGCTGATGATCTGAATGTCAATATTGACCTTTTCTTTTACTTCGGTCCGGAAAGCAGGACCGTTGGTCGCGGTACGCAGGGCGGCGGTACCCAGCGCTATAGTCCGCTCTTCGGCAATATCATGCCGGTCAATGTAGTGCCGGAAATCGTGTAAGGTCTTCATGCCGCGTTGCAGCGCTTCTGCGCTCAGAGTATCGAGCCCTTTTTCTCCCAGCTTGATAAAATGGCGGGATCGGTAGATCTCTTTCAAAGGCTTATCCAGCTCACCGGCTTCAGCGATCAGCAGATGAAAAGTATTCGTGCCGATATCAATTACAGCAAATCGCATTTCATCGGAGGAATGGAAGGAAGTAGCTAATGGTTCTTGCGGCATATAAGAAAATATGGTTTACAAAAATGGATTACAGCCCGGTGATCCAGGCTATTTTTTTAGGGAACAAAAGTAAACGGATACCTCTTATCGAACAAGGGTTCCCAAAATAGAATTGCCGAATCTCTAAACGAAGAGATTCGGCAAACCGCAATTGGTAATAAGAGTAGTTTGATATAGTGTTGTTAGTGTATGATAGACGGCTTAGTATAAGTAACTAAAACCGGAATTGATACTGGCAAATAAACTCGGATGCAACTTCCCGGTTTTGATCTGTTCACTGGCGTAGTCTACAAAATCTGTCAGATCAAGATCAGCCAGAGAGCCACCACTTTCAAAATGCATGCTATAGATCTCGCCGGTTGCTGCCGTGAAAAAACCGGAGATGGCGGCATTGGTCAGATTGTCTGCCAGTGAGCCAAACTGGGAGAAAGCATTAAAAGCTTCCCGCGCTCCGTAAGCTACCAGCCGGGCAATCGTGGAGCCGATCACTGAAGTAAGTCCCACCTTTACCATATCCTCCTTGAACTCCACATCGTAAGCCTTACAGATCTCACTCACCATGCGAACCTGTACGGCCGTTACCAGCGCAATATCCACACCGTTAACAGGGATCATTCCGGCCGCCGTGGCCAGACGGGCGTGAAACTTAATGATGGAATCTGCATCTTTTTTGGCTTCAGTGGAAACGCCGTTAATGTGATTTTCTGGTTGTGGAATTTCGGTTTCTGTGGCTGGCATAATAATAAAGATTTGGTTTTAGGATCTGTTGCATTGGCATGCAGGCATCTCCTTGAAATGCTTTCTGTATAAATAACAATTGAGGACAGGGGCTAAGTTCGATAGTGTAGTGGAAAATCTATCGAACAAATCCGAAAAACCGGAGGTTGAACAGTGGAATTATTTGCTCAAACTATTTCTTTAATTAAAACTCCCTTTATTATGAGTTCCAGAACCATGTATCCCACAGCACCCAACAAAATACTCTGGCTCCTTGCCCTTGTTGTCGGTATTTTGGGCATTATCGGCACCATTACTCCACTGGAAGGTATTTCTGCCTATGCCAATACGATGATACTGGTAGCTTTTATCTTATTGGCTATCGGTACTTCTCTGCGGGGCATCTGATCCTATAAAAAACCAATTACAAGCGTGTTTCAGGCGTAAACATTACTTACATTTGTTTTCGTATGAAAGACGCTTTTATTTTTGATGCCATTCGCACCCCGAGAGGAAGAGGTAAGGTGACCGGTGCTCTATATGAGGTGAAGCCGGTAGATCTGTTGAGTACAACGCTCAAAGCCCTCGCCACGCGCCTTTCCCTGGATACCGCTGCCGTTGACGATGTATTGATCGGATGTGTTACACCTATTGATGATCAGGGATTTAACATTGCCAAAGCGGCTTTATTGTACGCAGGATGGCCTGCTCAGGTAAGTGGTATGCAGATCAATCGCTACTGTGCTTCGGGGCTGGAAGCTGTAAACCTGGCCGCCATGAAGATCCGCTCAGGATGGGAAGAAATGGTGGTGGCCGGGGGCGTGGAAAGCATGAGCCGGGTGCCGATCGGTGCCGACGGGGGCGCTTTGCTTTACGATCCGGAGCTGATCAGTAAAACGGATTTCATACCGCAGGGTATCTCGGCGGATCTGATCGCCACTATTGCCGGCTTTGATCGCGAAAGCCTGGATCAATACGCCCTGCGATCCCAGCAACGGGCCCATCATGCCCGCGAAAACG
>JAGQXH010000258.1 GCA_020436695.1 Lewinella sp.
CATCTATCTGCTGGCGCTTGAAACTACAGAAGGGCGTTTAACCAAACGGATCGCTATTCTGCCCTGATCTTTAGGAGCGAGATCTGAATAAAAAAGCAATTTAGCCCCTGCCGGGTACTTTTGAAGGGTCAGGCGGGGTCTAAATTGCTTTTTTTATTACATTTGGGCTCAAATTGAAAACACCAAAGAAATATGAATTTACACGAATACCAGGGAAAGGAATTATTGAAAAGTTACGGTGTAGCCATCCAGGAAGGCATTGTAGCTACTACGGTGGAAGAAGCATTAGCCGCATACGATGAGATCGCTGCGAGAACAGGTTCCAGATTTGCGGTGATCAAGGCTCAGATCCACGCCGGTGGTCGTGGTAAAGGAGGTGGTGTAAAAGTGGTAAAAAGCCGGGAAGGTGCCGAAGAGACCGCTTCCGCCATTCTGGGTATGATGCTGAAAACGCCCCAAACGCCGGGAGGCATGAATGGCCCGGGTAAACTGGTCAGCAAAGTACTGGTTGCCGAGGATGCTTATGTTCCCGATTTTGACTCCTGCAAAGAATTCTACGTTTCCATTCTAATGGATCGTCAGCGCAAGCAAAACGTGATCATCTACTCCACGGAAGGCGGTATGGATATCGAGGAGGTTGCTGAAAAAACACCGCATCTGGTACACAAAGAATACATCGATCCGGAACTTGGTCTACTGGGCTTCCAGTCGCGTAAAGTAGCCTTTAATCTGGGCTTAAGCGGTCAGGCTTTCAAGCAAATGACGAAATTCATTACTTCCTTATACAAAGCTTTCACCGGTTCTGATGCCAGCCTTTTTGAGATCAATCCCTGCCTCGTTACCGGCGAAGGTAATGTGGTAGCCGTTGACTGTAAAGTAACGCTGGACGATAACTCCCTGTTCCGCCATAAGGACCTGGCCGAATGGCGCGATCTGGATGAGGAAGACCCTACCGAAGTGGAAGCCAAAAATTTTGGTCTGAATTACGTTAACCTCGACGGCAACGTAGGCTGCATGGTAAATGGCGCCGGGCTGGCCATGGCGACAATGGACATCATCAAATTATCCGGTGGTGAACCGGCCAACTTCCTCGATGTGGGTGGTACAGCAGATGCCAAACGGGTGGAAAATGCCTTCCGGATCATCCTGCGCGATCCTAAGGTAGAAGCCATTCTGATCAACATTTTTGGTGGTATCGTTCGTTGCGACCGCGTTGCTCAGGGTGTAGTGGATGCGTATAAAAATATTGGTGACATTAAAGTCCCCATCATTGTACGCCTTCAGGGAACGAATGCCGATTTGGCCAAGGAGATCATTGACAAATCCGGCCTAGAAGTACACTCTGCTATCCAATTGCAGGATGCAGCCGACATCGTTACCAAGGTGTTGAATAAATAAGGTCTATGCGGATAGCTCTTCGGAGCTCATGTGCAAAAGACATCACCGGCGATCCCGGGTTTTCCTTAGTTGAAAGCCCGGGATCGTTTGCTTTCAGTCAAACAAATTTGTACATTGGCAAACAAATTCTTGCAGACCTGAAAAGCCTATGGAAAATCCACTCCTGCTCTCCTTCCTGTTTCTGATTACCGGACTGGTACTCGGCTATATTTTCGGCATGTGGCGGCAGCGCCTGACTGCCGGAACCACCTTGGTAAGCAGGGATGAGATCGATAAGCGCTACGTTGACCGGGAAGTCTACAATCAATTACAGGTGCAGGCCGATCTGCAAAGAGAGGACTTACAGGAAAAAGACCACGAGCTCCGACAGCTTTCCTCTGACCTGGCCACAGCCAGGCAACGACACCTCCAACTGGAAGAACAACTGGCCGGTCAGCGGGAGGAAACACTGAAACTGCAGCAACAGGCCCGGGTTGAGTTTGAAAACCTGGCCAACCGGCTACTGGAAGAAAAGAGCAATCAGTTCCGCAGTCAGAACCAGCGGGAACTACAGGACATCCTCAACCCGCTGCGGGACCGGATCAAAAGTTTCGAGGACGGAATAGAAAAACGTTTTTTGGAAGAAACCCGCGATCGTATCTCACTTCAAAAAGAGATCGAACATTTACGGCTCCTCAACCAGCAGTTGAGTGAAGATGCCAACAATTTGGCTTCCGCCCTGAAAGGTGAGAACAAGACCCAGGGTGACTGGGGAGAATTACAATTGGAGATGCTCCTGGAAAGGGCCGGTCTTACCCGTGACATCCACTATCACACCCAAACCAGTTTTCGTGACGAGGACGGACGGCAAAAACGCCCTGATTTCATTATCAACCTACCGGATGATAAACATCTGATCATAGACTGCAAGGTGTCGCTAACCGCATACGAGCGCTTTTTTCAGGCTTCCAAAGATGAAAAGCGTAAGAAATACCTAAAACAACACATCGATAGTCTGCGCTCACATATCAAAGATCTCAGCAGCAAAAACTACCAGCAGTTGTATCAGATCAATGCCCCTGATTATCTGTTGTTGTTTGTCCCCATCGAACCCGCCTTTGGGCTGGCGCTACAGCAGGATTCCAATTTGTTCAATGAGGCCCTGGATCAGAATATCGTTATCGTTACCACCTCTACCTTGCTCGCTACCATGCGTACAGTATCCTACATCTGGAAACAGGAAAAGCAAAAACGTAATGTGCTGGAGATTGCCCGCCAGAGCGGACTGCTGTACGACCGCTTCGTCAGCTTTGTAGATGATCTGAAAGCCGTCGGCCTCCGGCTGGATACTGCACAAAGTGCTTATCACGATGCCATGCGAAAGCTTTCGGAGGGAAAAAAATTCGGAGATACACTGGTTGGGCGTGCGGAACGGATCCGGGAATTGGGGGCGAAGGCCAGCAAATCGTTACCACCGGAAATGTTGGATAGTCTGGAATAACCCACCACATACCCATAGGATGGCTGGCAGCCCATGGATCAACCTTCGATCCAAATAGCTCCAAATATCTTCCTTACCTGATTTTTAATAGAGTAATGTGTCATTCCGTTACAAGCCCCAAACAAGCTGCCTTCACCAGACCTTACAACTAAAAACTTTCCGACGCTACGATCTATTTCTTGAATTCCAGATAGGTATTAAAGAAAGGCAACATATCATCTACCACCCGGCCATTTATGGTCCAGATACCACTGACGTGCGTACCTATGTATTCTTCGGCAAAGTGCGTTACTCCGACATTCTCCAGCCGCTGGCTGAACATATCGCACTGAATGAGGAAGCGGTCGCCGGCATTTCTGCCCCAATCGAGTTTGATAGCCTTTAATTGATTGATATTGTCCAGATAGCTGTCGATCATATGCAGCGGCATATTTTTGTACCACTTTTCCAGTACATCCTGATGTACGATAAGCTCATCGCCATTGTATTCGAAGGGAATATCACAATAGAAAGGGGGCTTATCTGGATTGGGCGACCAGGATTTGGCGAAAGCAACGATCACTCTGGGGAAATAGGTTTTATCGAGTTCCTCCACCGTTTTGATCTGTGAGAGTTCCTTATAGGTGTTGCTGTTCGGACCGTATTCCCGGATAATGGTTAAAGCCCCGGGGCTAAGCGCATATACACTGCCGAATACCTCCGGATGATGCATCGCGATTTTCAGGGCACCATAGCCCCCCATGCTGTGTCCGGTAATGCCCCGGCTGTCCTTATCGGCAAGCGTCCGGTAATGCTCATCCATATACCGCACCAGATCCTGCACCGTGAAATCTTCCCAATTGCCAAATATGCCGGAATTGCTGTAGAAGCTGCCGCCATAAGTAGTCAGCTGATCGGGAATAACCAGAATAAAGGGGCGGATCCGATGCGTTGTTACAGCAAAATCCAGAGCTTCGATCATCTGCGGATACATGGTGTGATTGCCGGTAAACCCATGCAGATAGTAGATCACCGGATAACGTTCATTGCTTTCATCGTAACCCGGCGGCAGGTAGACCGATACTTTACGGGTGGGGCTTTCACCAAATTCATTCTGCAGAAAGGCGGAAGCAATGGAATCGACCACGACTCTGCCCTTTTCGGTCTGTGTATAGGAAAATGCCGGGAACAATAGCAGTCCCAGGAATAAGGTCCATAATTTCATAGCGGTGAGTTCTGGTTTTTCAATTTTGCACTCTGCAAAATAGGGCATTTTGGGGAATTCAAGCCTAGATGAGTTCCACCCTCATATGAAAAAACCGATATTGTGGTTTGAAATTCAGGCAATAACTTTAGTCGCTTTGAAGTAGTCGGGTATTGTAATATACTATTCCCTGGATTTCCTCTCATAAAAAATTAAAGCCGCCAGTAGGAAAGCTAACCTCGTGTGACAAAAGATATTTTCCATGACTCGTCAAACAATTCTCGGCATTTTCTTCCCCATCTCGATCTGCCTATTGTCAGCCTGTGCCTCTTACCGGTCAACGGCGACCTCGAAGCTGTTCCAACAGATCTATTACCGAAATATCCAAACCCGTTCTTTTTTCGACAGCCCCCAAAAAATCGCTGTGGTGAGTATTTCCGATTCAGACAAGCTGAAAGGAACATGGGGAATGGCCTACCGCCGGGACACGCTGATAAAGACCAGCGAATTCGCCTCCAATGAACAACAGGCGGATGTAGCCATCAATGGTGGATTCTTCGATATGCAGAAAGGCGGTAGTGTTACCTATCTGGAAGTTGATGATACGGTCATCAATTATACGATCGATGAAAAAGAAAGATGGGCCAAAGCCAGCCCTATTGTCAATGGAGCCCTCATCATCAACAAGAACAACCGGATAGAGATCGAACCTAATCGCAAAGCGGCTCATTATCAAAGCTCCAGGCGGGAAAAAGCGGTATTCGTAACCGGTCCTCTTCTGCTGCATCGGGGCAAACGCACCCCACTGGGAAGTACTGATTTCATTCATAAACGGCACCCCAGAAGCTGTGTGTGCGTGACCACTGATCAAACTACGCTACTGATCGCCGTAGACGGCCGGCAGGACGATGCCGCCGGTATGAGCCTGCCGGAATTGCAGGAATACCTGCTGCTGAATAAATGTAGAGATGCCATTAATCTGGATGGAGGAGGTTCTACTACCCTTTGGATAAAAGAACAGGGAATTGTCAATTCGCCCAGCGATAAGACCGGAGAACGGCCGGTGGCGAATGTGCTTTACTTCAGGCAGTGAGTTCTTACTTCACCTCCACCGTATATTCCTTATCAAAAATGGTGATAAACAGCGGATACTCAGCGGGGAGTTTATTGTACGCCGCGTTTTCCTGATTGAGTCTGTGTTTTGTGATCTCGACGGATAACTTTAATTGTTCCTCCTTCAAGGGCAGATAAGAGAAGGTATAAGTCCTTTCCTCTTTCGGTTTTAAATTATTGTCGGATAGCTTTTCCACGATCGGGTGCCATTGCCACTCTTCGCCAATTCGTTCCATCTGATTCGCCAGTACAGAGTCTTTTTCGTTCTTTAACGTAAAAGTGATGTTATAGAAACGTTCGGGATCTCCTGTCGGTAAATTATGGCCGGCAAATTCATTGATCAGGGTCAGTTTATAAATAATGCTGTCCATTTTAGCGGCCGTGCTGTTGAAAGGAGAAGGATAAATTCCCATTCCATTGAGCCCTTTTGTGGTTTCGGAAGCCAGCTTGGGAATACCCGAACCGGGAAACGCGTGATAATGACTTTGCTTTTCGCCATAGCCCGGGACAATTTCCCGTTCCATGGTTTCCATATGGCAACTAATACAGGTCTTCTCCGGATAGTAAGGCCCTGCCTTCCATTCATCTCCGGTTTCGAAAGTACAGACCAGCGAGGGAGTAACTACTGCCGAAGCATTATGGCAGGAAATGCATAATTTTTCCGAAAGGAAATCAGCATCCTGCACCACTGCGTGTGGAGCACGGGTGTTTTCATGGGTCGCGATCACGGCATTGTTCCTTACGTGGCAGCTTGCACATGTGATCCCTTCCAATTGCAACTGTTCGTCAAAATGAGGATTCTTTCTGGTGACCGGCTGGTAAATATCCCCGTCGATCAGCCCGTCGACGATCAGCTCCTGCTGGTTTTGTAACGGTATATGGCAATTAATGCACAAAAAAGGACTGGACTCTTTTCTTAGCTCTGCCTGAAACTGGAGATCGGTCCAGGCATGGGAATGGGTCGAATATTTCCATTCCTCATAATATTGTTGATGGCAGGAACCGCAATAGGCAGCACTCATCGAAGCCAGGCCTTGCGGAAGTTCCTGGTTAGGCACTGCTTTTTCCCAGCTTTTGGTCAGTGGGTGAATTTCCGGTTGGGCAAAGCTATTCCGGATGAGATTGATCAAAATGACAAGAGCAATAATGCCCAGGGTAATGAAAAGCTTTTTCTTATTGCTCTGTAGAAATTTCGACATCCGGTCTTCCTGTATTTTATACGTGTCCTTTGTGTTGTTTTCAGGACTTACAACACTGGAATCTGGTGGAAGGTTGAACACCACCATTAAGGTAAGTAATCATTTCTCGATCTCTATATACCTGTCATTCATTTTCATTCCGTTTAACCAGGCCTGTGTACATATTTGGCTGTTGCTTCCCAATTCAAATTCGCAGACTAATGTATCTACTACGCCCGGATTCAACGCTATCAAAGTAGTGGACCGGTTATCCTCATAATAATCAGAAGGAAAAATGGTAAGAATTAGATTGCCGTTTGCGTCCTGATTTAGACGGTGCATATTGGGATAATCTAAATTTGACTTATAAATGTATTCAAACTCATCTCCATTTTTGTAATAGATCTTAATGTTTGATTCGTCAAAGTCGCTGCTGCTGTTAATCAGGTTTTCACCCGATTGATTTTGATAATGAATTTGTACGTCCGTATCAATTATGACACAGCAATCCGTTTTTTCTTTACACCCGGATACAAGTATTATCAGTATGACAAACAGGAATATTGGAATTGATCTCATTTTTCTTTCTTGTGATTTTTTCTAAACAGAGCTGCTTTGTGTATCTAAAACAAACTAACTCAACAGCAAGATTATCCAGCTATCACATTAACGATAGCCGGTCCCCAATATTCTTTGGTGAAAAAATAAGTGGCCAATATCAGAAACGCGGTAGCCAGGTACAAAGACAAAGTAGCGAAGCCTTTTGCCGTTTTGGTCTTCAGCACTTGATACTGCCCGATAAAAATTTCCGCTACCACTAAATTGGGCAGATAAAAAAAGAAATCCATGAAATAGTCGAAAGGGCCCCTAAAAGCCTGGGCGTGCCCTAATCCATCGGTGAATAAAAACCAAAAACCGTAGTCCATACGGTAGAGCCATGATCCGATAGCCAGGGCAAAGAGGCGAATGGCCCAGGCCCGGTGCCGCTCAAGATCCCGGGAGCGCGCAAAACGGATGGTAGCCAATGCAGCCAGTAAAGTCAATACACCATACCCCGCAAAGCCAATATCCATGATCAATCCTCCGATGGTACCTTTGACCACGATAAAAACCAAACCTCCAATGGCCGCCCCTAAAGCCGATAGCACATACAATCTGCCCAGCCAACGATGCACAGCCGGGTATTTCGATCTGATGCGATCTATCAATTGAATGCAGCCCAGGATCAGGATAATACCGCCGGCCGCGAAGTGTACGCCAATGCCCAGGGTAGCACTTTGGGTCTGCTGATCATAAAGCCCGGGAAGGACTTCATTCCACTGCGTGGTATTTCCCTGCAAAAGCGCAATAAAATAAAAGGCGAGGATGTACAAGCCAAATAGCAGCGCACTCATCCAGACGACGGCTACCAGCAGGTAGGCTGCCCAGTCCATTGCCTGGTCCAGCTTGCTTTTTCGTGGTGTAACGGATGCTTCTTTCATAGGTACGGTCATTAATTGCGGCTACAAAGGAAATGGGTTATGTTGGAATGTGCTAATAAAATGTGATTTGGTTATTGAAAACTGACTCATTTCTCCTGGCTATAAAATTCCTTTTCGCTTATTTAATAGTAGTCAGTTCAACCGTGTGGCCATCCGGGTCTTTGGTGTAGATCGAGTCAAAGTAATAATGATCCTGGATATCAAATTCCAGTTCCAGATCCGTATATCGCCTTATGGCTTTTTCAAAATTTTCCCTAGTTACATTGAAAGCAAAGTGATCAATTTTGACATTTTTTGAATTGGGGTCAAGTACGGTATCGTCCAGGTTGGCAGGAAACAGTGCAATACCGGTTTTGCCGGAAAGTAAAAAGATGGGAAATGGGCCCCATTCAGGCAGCTGATATTTCTTCAGCCCCAGTACCTGTTGATACCAGTCAGCCGATCTGTTTAGATCCTTTACCCTTAGGGCTACGTGGTCTAAAAACTCTATTTCAATTTCGTTATTCTGCATGTCCGGCCTAATATCAAACAAAAAGCACGTACAAAGTAGTTGTTTTGACAAAAAATGGCAAATGAGGCAGGGTGGTTGTCACCATATGGGTCGCCGTTACACACGACGACCAGCGGTCGAATTGATGGTTAAAGATGAACTACTGGCAGCTTGCGGGGCATTTGTTATACTAACCATATCATTCTTCCTCCTGATGAGATTCTCCAACATTTTGTTCTTTGAAGAATATTGTGAGTCTTTTATTCAGTAGATCGTATTCCTCATTATTCAGTTTCAATCTTTCTTTGAGTCCATTAAGTTGAATTTGATAATCCTGTTGGTAAACTATATACTTATGTTTTGTTTCTATTATTTTATTGAAATAGTATTCAATTTTGGCATATCGCAAGGCTTCTATAAATTCAGTAGCTTTCTCACTAAGGGGAATGTCTGTTTTTAAATACAGCTCAGAATCATTTACAGTAGCTGAATTCTTAAACAAAACGGTACCTATATATGAAGTATTCTTTATGACGTTAATTGCCATGCTAACGCTAATACTTATAAATGCAAAAGCCAACACATAGCCTATTAATTCATACTTTAAACCCAGGTATATACTTGAACTAATCAGCCCAAAGATCAATAAGATTTTGCTGGCTACTTCATCCCTTGTATAGTTTATTTCATTCCCAATATCATCAAATGAGAAAAATCTCCTTGTGGATTTAAATGCGCCATCGTCATTAACTGAAACACCATATTCTTCAATTCTATATCTTCTTGTTCTAAAGGGATGCTTTTCCTGATATTCCATTTTTCAATTCATTTATTAACACATCAGTTATCTGATTGAATTCCTCATTGCTTACGGTTATCTGCTCTTGTTGGTCATTTTGAAATTTTAGCCACCCGTTAAAACCATCGTTCGTTAAATATGTAAAGGTACCCATAATAGATATGATACCTATTGCTGCGAAATCCTGCCAGGTAATTGGGGCATCGAGAAAGATCACTCTGTATAACCCATAGATTATAAAGATCAATGTTATTACCCCCAAAGCTATGTACATATTCTTTTGCTCATTTGAATACGAAATTTCATTACATACGCTCTCTAATTCAAATGTCCTTAATATCTCATTCTTTCCGCTTCCGGAAACAACTATCTGGTTCCCGGATCGATAGATCTCCAATTTTGATTTTTCGGATTTATAAATTAGTTCGCCTTGCATAAAATAGCAGGTACAGTTCGTTATTCATTTAATCTCTATGACCACGTTTCCTTTTTTTCGTCCATTATCAACATACTCATGAGCGGCCACAATTTCTGAGAGTTGGAAACATTTGTCTATATAAGGTTTTATTTTTTGTTTTTCCGCCAATTCTTTTAGTTCACTTAGATGTTCCTGTGTCGGGCTGGTGAGTGACGTGACTGAAACAAAACTACCTCCTTGTTTCAATACTTTTTTCGCTTTCGATCTGGAGGTCTTTCCTACCGCATCAAAAACAATATCGAACCTATTATCGAGCAATGAATAATCCTCTTGCTTGTAATCAATAGCACTATCTGCTCCAAGTGATCTTACCATATCAAAATTAGAGCTGCTGCACACAGCCACCACCGTAGCACCTTGAGCTTTGGCAATTTGAACCGCATAGCTTCCTACACTTCCCGAACCACCATAAATTAACACCTGCTTTCCTGCACTAAGTTTAGCTTTATGGAGTAAAAACAAAGCGGTCATTCCTCCTACCGGCAGGGCAGCAGCTTCTTTGAAACTTAGATTCTTTGGTTTCAAGCCGAGCACTCCTTTTTTTCTTTCTTGCGGAATGCATATGTATTCAGTGTAAGAGCCGGTATCGAGCATCGTAGGTGTAGCAAAAATTTCATCTCCGACTTTATATTTGGTAACCTCTTTTCCGATAGCTTCTACAATACCCGAAAATTCATGTCCCAATATTTCTTTTTTCGGTTTAAACAGGCCGAACATTAGTCTGACAAAAAGCCAGGCGACTGGAGGAAAATCTGAACTACGTAATCTCACATCACCTGAAGTTACCGTAGTTGCACATATTTTGACAAGGATCTCATTGTCCTTAGGTTGAGGC
>JAGQXH010000259.1 GCA_020436695.1 Lewinella sp.
TGATCTTCTCGCTTAACACCTGTTTATCGGAGTTGATCTGAAGATCCGGTTCCTCATCAACGTCATCGATCTCAAAGATCAGGGCGCTGCTATCTACGGCCGGGCTCTTGGTCGTGGTGGTGGCCACTCCCGGATGCAGGTTTTCCATTTGCTTTTTCAAAGCCTGATTTTCGGCTTCCAGTTGGGCGAGTTTAGCCTCAAATCGCTCCATACGATTGTAAGCATCTTCCGATACGGAAACATCAACCGGAGGAGTGCTACCCACCGTATAGGTAGCCTGATCGCTAGGAGTGGTTTCGCCCTGCACAATATTAAGATCAGCGGCATCTTCCGGTTCGTGGGCGTCCTCCAGTTCGGCGATCTGATTGTTCAGATCTTCGATTGTAGTCAGGTAGGAACGAACGGTAGCCTGCTGTTTTTCTACTTCCTGATTGGCGTGGAAAATATCTTTGTAAAGCTTGGCTTTGTCTTCTTCCAGTTTATCTACTTTTTCGGTCATTTCCACCAGATCATAATTCACGCGCTGCAGATCTGCTTCTTTCTGATCTAATTGATCTTTCATGCCACCGAGTTCTTGACGGGCCAATAACAATTGCTGCTCGCTTTCCTTCAGATCATTACGCAGGCGACGAACACGCGGCCCACGCAGCAGATAACCGATGAGCAATCCGAATAGGAAACCGATCAGCGCAATGGCCAGCACGGCATAGCTATCCGCCTGATCCCAACTACTGAAATATTGACTAAGATCCATAATTTATGGTTGTTTGGACGGTTCGACAATTAGCCGCACCGGATTATTCGATAATGAAATTTACCCGCCGGTTCTTCTGCCGGTTTTCGGGACTGTCTTTCCCGTTGATGCTGTTGGGCGCTACCGGCTCTTTCTCTCCTTTAGATTCCACCCCAATGTCGGCCGTAACTCCCAATTCACGGAAATATTCCCGGGCGTTCTCGGCCCGCTTCAGGCCCAGGTCATAATTGTATTTGTCGGTTCCCTTACTATCCGTATGGCCGACGATGGTGAGTATTTTGCCGGCGTTCAGTCCCAGGTAGGTCTTGACCGAATCGGCGTAAAGCACCGCCTGGGTTCCCGGCCGGAATTCCGCGGAATTGAATTCAAAGTTGGCGTCGGAAAAGGTCATGTTGGTAAATACGAATGCTGTCCGGTTGTAATCATCCGGACCGCCCCGCGGGTCAAAAAGACTAAAGGTAAGCGGCTCCAGCAAGTCGGGATCCGTGCTCTGCTTGTAATCCAGCGAGATGCGTCCTTCCGGCACCCCACGCTTTACCAGCAACGACCGGATCGCATCGGCTCGCGCCACGCCGATATTTTCGAAGAAACCTCTTTCCGGTTTCCAGTTCTTTTCGGATGGCCGGATGAAGCCGGTAATGGTCAGATCTCTTGATGTATCAGCCAACAGAATAGCGGCCAGGGTATCCAGAAAAGCCTCATTGTTGGCATTCAGCCGTGGCACTACCGACATGGTATCGAAGGCAAACTGATCGTACTGATCGAGAATGACGGTACTGTCACCATCCGTCAGTCGCAGGGTATGCAAGCGCTCATCCTGCTCGCCGCAATGCCCCCGCACCTGGCAAACGAAGTACCATCTTGCCCACAGCGCAAAGACGCAAAACAACAAAAAGAGCAGAAAGGTGAGGAACCTCATATGGAAATGGTTTCTTTTGAAATAGTCTGTTAGTCGTTAGTCGTCAGTCAGCAGTTAATAGTCGTACTCAATATCTGGAGCGGTAATTTAAGCGACACAACTGGCACATATATATGTTCTAATAGCTAATTTTCCTTTCCGCCATTGACTTATTACTATCGACTATGGCACCGGCCCGGTGACGAGCGAGTTACGACTGCCTCTTTTTTAACACCTAACAATTACCAAAAACGTGTAATACGCAGCTCCTAAGGTAATTATTTACCGGTTTCTTCCAAAATTTTAATCTCACTGGTGGGTAATTTGTTGGGTTGCCGTGAAAAAACAGGAAAATTATTGTTGACGGTGGTATTTGGTAATGATCCATCCCACTTTTGTCCAAATCTTGGGAATAGCGGCACTGGATTATCTAAACGGGTAGTGATTCTGAGCAATTCCGCTATCTGTCCTACAACTTTTTAGGCCAACACATCCCTGATCAACGCCCCATGCACATCCGTCAGCCGGAAATCCCGCCCCTGGAAAGGATAGGTCAGTTTTTCATGATTAATACCCAATAAATGGAGAATGGTCGCCTGCAGATCGTGAATATGCGCCTGCCCACTCACCGCCGAATAGCCCACCTCATCTGTCTCGCCGATGGTGATGCCTTTTTCAATACCGGCCCCGGCCATCCACATGGTAAAGGCCTCTTTGTGGTGATCCCGCCCCCGGAATTTGTTGGTGATGCCGCCTCGGTTCTCCTGCATGGGTGTACGGCCGAATTCACCGCCCCAGACCACCAGGGTACTGTCGAGCAGGCCACGCTGTTTCAAATCGGTCAGCAGAGCGGTCATCGGCTGGTCGATCTCGTAGCAACGCTTGAGAAAGCCACCGTCCAGTGATTCGAAATCATTACTGCCGTGGGAATCCCAGCCGCGGTGATACAATTGCACAAAACGCACGCCGCGCTCTACCAGTCGGCGGGCCAATAGACAGTTATTGGCAAAAGAACGCTGGCCGGGTTCTGTACGGTACATTTCGTGGATATAGGCCGGTTCTTCTTCAATATTGGTGGCTTCCGGCACGGTCATCTGCATACGGAAAGCCAGTTCGTACTGTGAAATGCGGGCAAGCGTTTCCGGATCGCCTACCTCTTCAAATTCTTTCCGGTTGATCTTATTGATGGTTTCAATGGCCTTACCCCGCAGTTCACGGTCCACGCCGTCCGGATTGGAAACATACAGTACCGGATCACCTTTGGAGCGAAACTCCACCCCCTGAAAGCGGGAAGGAAGGAATCCACTGCCCCAGAGACTTTTGCCGCCACTGGGAGCCGACTGACCGGAGACCAGCACCACAAAGCCGGGGAGATTGTCATTGGGAGAGCCCAGGCCGTAAGTCACCCAAGAGCCCATACTCGGCCGGCCGCTGCGAGCATGCCCCGTATGCATGAATAGCTGAGCCGGGGCGTGGTTGAATTCATCGGTTTGCATGGCTTTCAGAAAGGCCACATCATCCACTACGTTCTGGAAATTGGGCAGGAGATCGGACACCCAGGCACCCGATTGTCCGTACTGTCCGAATTTCACCCGCGTGCCCAGCATGGAAGGCACCCCTCGGATAAAGGCAAAGCGCTTCCCTTCCAAAAAAGAAGGCGGACATACCTGACCATCCAGTTTATCCAGGGTAGGTTTATAATCAAAAAGCTCCAGTTGAGAAGGCGCGCCGGCCATGTGCAAAAAAATGACATGACGCGCTCTGGGCACATAGTGCGATAGCTTTTCGGCCAAGTGCTGGGTTCCACTTTGCTGACTTTCACCGGCACAACCTAAAGTACCTAATGCCAGGGCACCGAGCCCCAGGGTAGCTTCCTGTAAAAAGTGCCGGCGGGAGAGGTAGCGCTGATGCGTATCCACTAATTCCTGATAGAGCTTCTTTTTCATTACTTGTTGATTAGTTCGTCCAGATTGAGAATAATGCCGGCTACATTGGTCAGCGCGGCCAGCTGGGGAGAAGCGGTTTCTTCCTGCAACAAGGCTGTGCTTTGCTCAGGATGCTGCTGATAGTGGAGGAGCGCTTCGTCATAAAAGGTTTTCAATTCATTGAGCCGGTAATCATCCGGCGCCTTCAGCAAGGCCCGGTGATAGCCGTAGCTGATCTGTGCTTCCACTTCCGGGGCCGCAGCCGCCATACTATCTGCAAGTACCTGCGCGGCTTCCGTGTAAACCGGGTCGTTTAGCGTGATCATGGCCTGTAGCGGCGTGTTGGTCCGGATGCGTCGCGATACACAAAACTCCCGACTGGTACCGTCAAAACTCAGATGAGACGGATAGGGACTGGTCTTGCGGATCAGGGTGTATACTGCCCGCCGGTAACGGTCTTCACCCGGACTGGTTTCCCATCGGGCTACCTGCCGGATCACATCCCAGACGCCATCCGGCTGATAGGGCATTACGCTTGGACCGTACATCTTGTCACTCAGCAAACCGGCAATGGTCAGCGCCTGATCCCGAAGCTGTTCCGAACTCAGGCGCACGCGTGGCCCCCGGGAGAGCAATGCATTATAGGGATCTTTAGCCAACTTTTCTTTCGGTATGTTAGAAGACTGCCGGTAGGTAGCCGACATGACGATGTCTTTCAGAAACGGTTTGAGGTGCCATTCATGGTCGTGCATTAAGCGAAGGGCCAGCCAGTCGAGTAGTTGCGGATGTGAGGGCGGCGTGCCCTGACTGCCGAAATCTTCCACGGTAACGACAATTCCCTGACCGAAGATCTGCCCCCAGAAACGATTGACGATCACCCGGCCGGTAAGCGGATTTCGGGAATCGACCAACCATTGGGCCAGATCGAGCCGGTTAACGAGGCTATCGCGCTGCAGCGGCGGCAATATTTTTGGCACATCCGGTTGTACGGTATCGGTCAGCGCCAGCCAGTTGCCCCGGTCAAATACCCGGGTGACGCGGCTGGAATCCGGAAGAAGGTCCGCCATAACCGGTACATCACCTTCTCTAATATCGGTCCATGCTACCAGTTTTGCCTTGAACGCTTCCGAAATGGTGTCGGCCTCAGCCCGCTTCTCCTTTATCCATTTTCCCAGACGATCTTTATTTCGTTTTTGCTCCGGCGACAGCAGACTCATCCGTGGAAATTCATTCGACAGGTCATGATCTAGTGTGTTGTTAAAAAAGGCCATGCCCTCGTAAAATTCCCGATGAAGAAAGGGATCGTAAGGATGACTGTGGCATTGCACACACCCCATAGTGACTCCCTGCCAGATCTCAAAGGTCGTATTCAACCGGTCGATCACCGCTACCACGCGAAATTCTTCATCATCCGTACCGCCTTCATCATTGGTATTGGTGTTTCGGTGGAAAGCCGTGGCGAGTATCTCATTTTTTTCCGGTTCCGGCAACAGATCACCGGCCAACTGATCAACGGTGAATTCGTCAAAAGGCAGATCGCGGTTAAAGGCGTCGATCACCCAGTCGCGATAGCGCCAGATGTTACGTCTCAGTTTATCCTTTTGATAACCCTGCGAATCGCCATAACGGGCCAGATCCAGCCACATAGCCGCCCAGCGTTCACCGTAGTGAGGGGAGGCCAACAGGCTGTCGACCACCTGTTCGTAGGTCATCGATTGATCTTCCAGAAAGGCCTTTTGTAGTTTTTCGGAAGGTGGCAGACCGATGAGATCGAGACTAAGCCGCCGGAGCAGATCCGGAGCGTCTGCTTCCGGTTCGGGGGTCAGCCCATTGGCCTGTAGTTTTTGCCAGACAAAAGCATCGATCTCATTATTTCCCCATTCACCGGATTCAGGCACCTGCAGGCTGGTATCGGGTGGTATATAGGCCCAGTGCTTCTCCCATTTGGCACCCTGATCGATCCATTTGGCGATCAGATCGATCTCGTGCTGCTGCAGTGGGGGAGCTTCCGGCGGCATCCGCATTTCAGGATCCGGATTGATCAGTCGCCGGAACATTTCACTTTTGCGATGTTTGCCGGGGACGATGGCCAGGCTCCCCGATTCAGTCGCATTGTAGGCATCCTCTTCAAAAAGCAGACTGAAACCTCCCATCTGTCTAACGCCGCCATGGCAGGACAGGCAATGTTTGTTGAGGATCGGACGAATGTCATGATTAAAACTCACTTCATCTCCTTCTACCATCCGGCAGCCGGATAAGAGCGCTATCCCAAACAACAGCAGCAAACAGATCGGTATAATGATTTTCATGAATCGCAAATGATTTGAGCTAGTCAGTCAACTTACAACTGACCGACTCCTGACTAAGATACTATTTCTCCAGTAGTTCCGCTCGTAAGACGTATTTTTTCTAAAGTTCCCCGATAGTTTGACCGCTTTATTAATCAGGCAATTAAATGCACAAATACGTATCTTTGCAGACATTTTTTATAGGAGTGAGGGATGAGCAATGAGGAATGAGTTGGTTTTCTACCCAATTGCTCATTCCTCCTTCCTCATTTCTCATTCCCGAACATTAGACTATACAGATGTTTCCGACATACGATGTAATTGTGGTAGGAGCCGGCCATGCAGGGTGTGAAGCTGCGGTTGCAGCCGCAAATATGGGCTCCAAGGTGATGCTGGCGACCATGAATATGAACACGATCGCCCAGATGAGCTGCAATCCGGCAATGGGCGGTGTAGCCAAGGGGCAGATCGTACGTGAGATAGATGCCTTGTGCGGCTATTCCGGTATTGTAACCGATCACACCATGGTGCAGTTCCGGATGCTCAACCGCTCCAAAGGGCCGGCCATGTGGAGCCCGCGCGCACAAAGTGACCGCATGCTTTTTGCGGCTAAATGGCGGCAGATGCTGGAAGCGCACTCCAATATCGATTTCTGGCAGGAAATGATCGTAGGACTAGTGGTAAAAGACGGCCGCGTGCAGGGTGTCCGTACAGGTATCGGACTGGAAATTCCCGCGAAGGCAGTAGTGCTGACCAATGGCACTTTTCTGAACGGGGTTATTCATATCGGAGAGAAACAATTCGGTGGCGGTCGGGCCGGAGAACGGGCCGCGACCGGAATTACCGAACAACTCGTAGCCTTGGGATTTGAGGCGGGCCGGATGAAAACGGGAACACCACCTCGGGTGGACGGCCGTACACTGGACTGGGATGCCATGGAGCTACAGCCCGGCGACGAAGATCCGGGCAAGTTTTCTTATACGGATACTCCGAAACTCGAAAAACAACTCCCCTGTCATATTACCTACACCAGCGATGAGGTACATGACATTCTGAGGACCGGCTTCGACCGCTCCCCTATGTTTAACGGACGCATCCGTGGATTGGGCCCACGTTATTGCCCTTCCATTGAAGACAAAATCGATCGCTTTTCGGATCGCGACCGGCATCAATTGTTCGTAGAACCGGAAGGCTGGGATACCTGTGAGACCTACGTCAACGGATTCTCCAGTTCCCTGCCGGAAGATGTACAGTATAAAGCCCTGCGTCAGGTAAGGGGCTTCGAGAATATGAAGATGTTCCGGCCGGGCTATGCTATCGAGTACGACTTTTTCCCACCGACACAGCTCAAAATATCCCTGGAAACCCATCTGGTGAAAAACCTGTTTTTCGCCGGGCAGATCAACGGTACGACAGGATACGAAGAAGCGGACAGTCAGGGACTGATGGCCGGCATCAACGCCCATCTGGCCGTACAGGAGGAAGCCCCCTTCGTAATACGTCGCTCGGAAGGCTATATCGGGGTATTAATCGATGATCTGGTCAACAAAGGCACCAAGGAACCCTATCGTATGTTTACTTCCCGGGCGGAATATCGGATCCTGCTGCGTCAGGATAACGCCGATCTGAGACTGACTCCATTAGCTCATAAAATGGGCATGTCCGGCAGCGACGAACGCATGCAGCGGGTGATGGCCAAACAGGAGGCGGCACAGCATATAGAGAAGGAGCTGCGCGATATGAGCGTGGAGCCTGGAATGGTGAACGGTCTACTGGATGAAAAAGGTTCTTCCCCGATCAATCAGAAAGTGAAACTGCACAGCATCCTGCTGCGGCCACAGATCAACATGGAAGACCTGCGTCGGATTGTACCACAGGTAGAGAACTTACTGGCCGGATATGAACAAGAATTTGTGGACCTGGCGGAAACCAATATGAAATATGAGGGTTACATCCGTAGGGAACAGGAGATGGTGGATAAAATGAACCGGCTCGAAGAAGTCCATCTGCATGAGGATTTCAACTATGAGCAGTTGGCTTCTCTTTCCAAAGAAGCCAGAGAAAAGCTAAGCCGGATGAAACCACGCACCATTGGACAGGCCAGCCGGATCAGCGGTGTAAGTCCTGCGGATATCTCCGTATTGTTGGTGCATGTGGGCCGGTAGGCGTTTATTAAAGTGGTCTGGCCATTCTGAAAGCGCGTGACCACTTTAACGGAATTTTAAAACAAAAACTTTAAAAGAACAATAGTCTTCGACTTTTCGTTTACCTTAGTGTCTGTTTAAGTTTCGTTTTCATTTGGAATTTAAACCAACACTCAAAGTCGAAATGACTCGTATGGGATAATTGCCGGATCAGTAAAATTTTGTTAACCAAAGTTCTACTATGTCCAAGAGGTATTAAACTGCTGGATTCTAAAGATCAATCTGCACATTATGCCCAGTATTTATCTACCTTTTTGGCATTCTGGTAGTACCCAATGCAATCAAGAATTATGGCGGACAAGCAGCCGTTCAATGAAAATCAACCCGATCTGACCACCATGACCAAAGTGTGGTTGCGGCAACATTTCAGTAAGCTCATTGCCGCTTGGCAAAGATTTTCCGAGCACTATCCCAAGACCAGCCTAGTGGTAAAATGGGGGAGCATACTCAGCGTCACCGGAGTAGCTACTTTATTTATCATCTGCGTGATGGTCTATCAGGGCGTATTCGGGCCATTGCCCAGTTACGCTATTTTGAGCAACATCCGGAACGATACCGCTTCGGAAGTCTATTCCGAAGATGGTGTGTTACTAGGCAAATACTACGTGGAGAACCGGGTAAATGCCGATTTCGAAGAGATCTCTCCCGATCTGATCAATGCCCTCGTGGCAACGGAAGACGCCCGCTTTTTTGAGCACAACGGCATCGATATTCGCTCCTGGGGCCGGGTACTGTTCAAATCCATTCTGCTATCCAATGAGTCTTCGGGTGGTGGTAGTACCATCAGTCAGCAACTGGCCAAGAACCTGTTTCCGCGCCGTGATTACTTGGTTTTATCCACCTTCATCAATAAGTTGCGGGAGATGTATGTAGCCCGAAGACTGGAAAATACTTATACCAAGGAGGAATTACTAAACCTATACCTGAATACGGTTCCCTTCGGCGATGATATATATGGCATCAAAGTAGCTTCCCAAAGATTTTTCAACAAGGCACCCGACGAGCTTAAGCTGGAAGAAGCGGCCGTTCTGGTCGGTATGCTGAAGGCCAATAGTTATTATCATCCGGTACGGCATCCCGAACGGGCTGAAGTACGCCGCAATACCGTCATGGCCCAGATGGTTCGTTATCAATATCTGAATCCGGTTGCCTACGATTCGCTAAAGACCATACCGCTAAAGGTTACTTATATTAAAGAAGGAAGAAACCGGGGGCTGGCCACTTATTTCCGGGAACACGTTCGTCAAAAGATAGAAGCTATTCTGGCCGGTTATTCCAAGCCGGACGGCACACCCTACGACCTGAATACCGATGGCCTGAAGATCTATACTACCCTCGATGCCCGGCTGCAGGAATATGCAGAGCTGTCGGTGAATGAGAATATGCCCGTCATTCAGGAAAATTTCAACAAGAACTGGAAGAATCGATCTCCCTGGAACGACCGTTTGCTCAAAAGCGCCATGCAACAATCCCGTCGATACCGCGGGCTCAAAGCCCAGGGGAAAAGTGAAGAAGAGATTGAAGCCATCTTCGAGCAGCCTTTACAAATGAAAGTATTCACCTGGGGAGAAGATAGTGACGAGTTTCAGGAAATGACACCCATGGATTCGCTTAAACACTATCTTACTCTACTCCATACCGGCCTGATCGCGATGGAACCCCAAACCGGCCTCGTACGCGCCTGGGTAGGGGGTACGGATTTTGGATATTTCCAGTACGATCACGTAAAATCCCGCCGGCAGATCGGATCTACTTTCAAACCGATCGTGTACCTGGAAGCGCTGCAACAAGGCATGATGCCCTGTGAATACACCCCTAACGAACTGGTGACCTACGAAGAATACAAAGATTGGCAGCCCAGAAATTCAGATGGGAAATACGGTGGTGTTTATTCAATGGAAGGTGCCTTGAGCCATTCTGTTAATACCGTTACGGTGGAACTGCTGATGCGCTCGGGTATCGAGCCGGTCCGGGAGCTTGCCAAGAATCTGGGGATGACCGACCGGATCCCGGAGGAGCCTTCCATCGCCCTGGGTACTATGGATGCCTCCCTTTTCGATATGGTACAGGTGTACGGTACGTTCGCCAACGAAGGTCGCAAGCCCATCATCCATTACCTCGACCGGATCGAAACCAGTAATGGAGATACACTCATCCAATTCGAACGTCCGTCTCCGGCTTCTTTTGAGCAGGTAGTGTCCCGCGAGCACGATATGGTGCTGGTCAAAATGTTGGAATCGGTAGTTGATAGTGGAACGGCCCGCAAATTGCTCTATACCTATGGCCTGTGGGGCGATCTGGCCGGTAAGACCGGTACTACTCAGGATCAATCTGATGGTTGGTTCCTTGGCTTCACACCCAATC
>JAGQXH010000025.1 GCA_020436695.1 Lewinella sp.
GCTACTTTGATCATCAACCAATACTTCAGCTTAACGGATAACCAGTACGGTTTTGTGAAAAGCCAATTACCGGAGATATAGTAGCATGAAATACAGGGTGATCCATCAAACCAAGTACGTATACCAGGCACCGGCTTCCCTGTGCCATAATATGATCTGTCAGGGACCCGGGCAAAATCCTTATCAGAGAAATCTCAATTTTGATTGCCTGATCACTCCCGATCCAAGTTATCAGTCCGAGCGCCGGGATTTCTTTGAGAATCACTGGATCTATTTTGCCATTCAGCGTCCCCATACGGAATTATCCGTTAAAGTCACCAACGAGGTAGAGTTGTTGTATCCCGACTGGTTGTACGTTCAACCGGAAACGACACCTCCCTGGGAAAGTATTCGTGACTGGCTACAGACCACAGATGCCATGAACGATACCCGGCAATTCTATCTGGAATCGGAATTTGTGCGCTTCATCCCCGGTATCCGGGAATACGCGCAAAAGTCATTTCAACCCGGCCGGCCGGTGTTGGAGGCTATGCTGGAACTCAATGAACGGATCCATAAGGATTTTGATTTCACCCCGGGATTTACAGATATTAGCACACCACTGGAGGAAGTATTTGAACACAGAAAAGGGGTTTGCCAGGACCTGTCACACTTTACACTTTCCTGTGTGCGATCCCTGGGATTGGCGGCCCGATACATCAGTGGATACATCGAGACGCTGCCGCCACCGGGTAAGCCCAAATTGGTGGGCGCTGATGCTTCACATGCCTGGGTTGCCGTTTTTATTCCTCACTTGGGCTGGGTGGAATTCGACCCGACTAACAATATATTGGTATCTGACCAGCACATCCGGGCTGCGATGGGACGTGACTTTGCCGATATCGTTCCGCTGAAAGGTATCGTGTATAGTGGTGGTGGTCAAAAAATGAAAGTAAGCGTGGATGTCAGAAAGATGTGATCCTTTAATATGCCCAATGCCTAATCATCCTTTTGTTTTTTCGCAATGGCATCCCTGATCTTGGAAGCACTTTCGTAGTCTTCTTTTGCCAGTACCTGTTCCAGTAGTCTTTCCAGTTCTTCCAACGAATAATCCGATAATTTGCCGCGCTTGTTGGTGAAGGCTTTACTCGGGCTGTCCAGTATGATACCTGCTTTCTGGAGGATGGCTTCGGTTGTGAAAATAGGGCAACCGAAGCGAACGGCCATTGCGATGGCGTCTGAACTGCGGGCGTCTATCTCCAGTGGTGCGTCATCCGGTTTTTTCCCGATCAGCGTAGCGTGAAAAGTACCTTCCACCAGATCGGAAATGATCACTTCGGTCAGCACGATACCCGCTGCGTCCAAAGTGTTTTTGAACAGATCGTGTGTCAGCGGACGATTGGGTTGCATTTTTTCCAGGGATACGGCAATGGCCTGTGCCTCGAACGGACCGATTACTATAGGCAGTCTGCGAAACCCGTTCTGTTCTTCCAGAATGAGCGCAAAATTTCCGGGATGAGACTCACTACCGGCCAATGCAATAATATTCATGGCGATCTTAGTCATTCAATTGCATATCCTGTTGGATGAAAAGACACAGTTCCTCAACTCCGGCGAAAGGCGCGATCACCTGCTCGTTCTGTATCAGCTTGAACAGATCACGTTCTTCGATCTCAATGGTATAATCGTTTTCTAAATGTACCATCTTTCCGTTTTCCGATTGTACAGGGATCGAAAAATGCTCTAGCGCAAATAATAAAAATGCCTTGGGATCATAATCTTCCATGATCATATCAGATTTTCGGACATGATGTACAAGCCATAACCGATGCACAATATGGAAGAGGTCATGATCAGTGCCAGTTTGAGACCACGTTTTCCAGAGAGTTTTTTGGAAAAGGGCAGGCTGAAAATTCCGGCTGCTACCAACATGCCGGCAATGGAACCCAGGCCGAATATGAGTAGATACAACAAGCTATTGAAACTGCCCTTTACTTCGGTCATGACGAGGAGCACCATGGCCCCACTTCCGGCCAGCCCGTGTATCAGTCCCACTCCGTAAGCCAGGTGGTGGTGATCATGCCCGTCGATGAGATGGTCCAGTTCGGCTTTGTGGTGGCGGTATTTGTACAATCGGTAGAGCCCCAGCAGAATCAGCATTAACCCCACACCTGCCTCAAAATAGCCGAAATAATCGTTCAGGAAAGTCGCCTGTCCGATGATCATTACGAGGCCGATGAGGAAGATGGTAGAGGTATGTCCCAATCCCCAGTAGATACCATCCTTGATCGCCAGCAGGAGCCGGTCCCGTTTACTGACGATACTACCCACGGCTACCAGATGATCTGCTTCGAAGGCGTGTCCGAAGCCGATTACTGCGGCGAAAAAGAGTGGGAGTGAAGCTTCCATAGTTATTAGTCTTAACGTTCTTTTCAATCCAGAGTCAAGCACTACCGAGTCACGTGAGGCAGAAAAAACGTGCTTGGAGAGCGCTTAACTCCGATCTAGTATCGTTTCTGATTCGGCTTGATCTTACCATAAACAATGGCCGGATGCCGAATACCAGCCAAACTCTTAAACCAACTGGTTGATCACGATCCGGTGATTACCCGTATCGGCTACGACCATGGTTTCATTTTCAATACAGATCTGAAAAGGCCAGTACAGACTGCCTTCTGTTGTCCAGATGGTATTTTTGTTTTCGCTGCCGGTCTGAAAATTATCCTGTCCAAGTAGGTTGTCTGCTTCCCGATTATGGCTTTCCGGGATCTGATCAAACCATAGTGCGCGGCTGTTGCCCGTGTCCGCAACCCAGAGGCCTTTCCGGTAAAAACAGGTGTCGTAACACCAGTTTAGGGTATTAGCCTGCGGAAACCAACCAAACTGGTTCTGTCCGTTACCCGCAAAGGAAGCCTGCCCAATGATCACATCCGCCTTCTGTTGAAAAGCGGTGGTCCAGTCTTTCCAGAGCAATATGCGGTAATACTGGGTGTCCGTCACGGCCATTACACCTTCCGGACTGATCTTGACCGAATAGGGCCAGATCGGGTCCTCATGGTCGTAATCTCTTTCCTCAAATCCGGGTTTACCGATCACCTGATCAGCCGCTGCGTAACTTTCAGTTGGGATACTTTCAAAATATAATACCCGTCGGTTGCCGGTGTCGGCGATCCACAAACGCTCACCGTCGGAGAATACGCCATACGGCCAGTTGAGAGATCGGGCCGACGGCGAGTGACCGATGCCTTCCACATTGGGATCGTTGTGATAAAAATCCGGCTGTCCTAACACAACATCGGCCTCCTGTCCATCTTCCGTGGGAATGTTTTGCCAAATGAGCACCCGATGGTTCCAGGCATCCGCAACGATCAGACGGCGCCCGTCCGACCATAGTCCGGATGGGTAGAATAGGGTAGCGGCAGTAACCTTACTTCCGGCATTGCGACCGGTCAGGGCTTTTTTACTTTGGCCCAGTACCACATCGGGTGCCTGGAATTCCGAATCCGGCATCCGGTGCCAGATAAACACCCGGTTTTGGGCAGTATCGGCAATAAACAGCCGGCCATCAACCAGAAAAACCCCTCTTGGAGCCAGCAGCGGACTGTCTTCGGCACCTTTAAAGGTCCGAATATTCTTTACCAGCGGAGCCAGTTGTTCAGTTGTTGAGTTCAAGACGTTTTTTTTCCAGGTTATAGATCTTTATGCGGATTATCGTTGCGATGGAAAGCGCCCGCACTTTGGCGTTTTGCGCAATTTCTCCTTCGAACAGCTCATCTACGGTCTGATCAAATAATTGCAACCATCGTTCAAAATGCTCATTGGTAAGCCGGTGTTCAAAATGCAGGTCCAGATGCGGTTGCATGGCATCTCGCCGGTATTTTCCGGCCTGAAAAAGCGTACTCTCCCAAAAATCATAAAGTATCGGGAGATGTTCCGACAGATTGATCCGGGCTACATCAATAAAGAGTGGAGCCATCAATTCATCTTCCAGCAGCTTGTCGTAAAAGCCGTTGATCAGTTGAATGATGTCGTTCCGGTCCCGGATGTCGGTTTTCATGTTAATCGCTTCTTTTTACACTAACATATTCTGGGAAGCTGCTCTCCCGCTAACATATTGACCACTCTTTTACCACCGATGCCGCTGGTCAGAATGACTTGCCGGGGATGGGTTTCCACTACTTCTCCGATAACGGTTGCATGCCTGCCGTCGGGATGACGCTGTATTTGTGCTACCATGGCATCTGCTGCTGCTGCTTCGGCTACGGCTATGAAAATGCCTTCATTGGCAACATACAGTGGATCCAGCCCCAACATTTCACAGGCACCGTCCACCTGTTCCTCTACCGGGATGTTCTTCTGGATAATATCGATGCCCAGCCGGGTATCGCGGGCAATTTCATTCAACACCGTGGCCACTCCGCCCCGGGTAGGATCGCGCAGCAGATGTACCTGGTCGCCAAATTCATCCAGCAGGTCTTTCACCATCTGATTAAGTGGCCGGGTATCACTTTCGATGCTGGTTTCAAATTCCAATCCTTCCCGGACCGACATAATGGCGATCCCATGCGTGGCCAGTCGCTCACTAACGATGATCTTATCTCCTGCCTTTATCCGTTCAATTCCTATTTGTGCGTTTGGATGTACTTCCCCGATGCCGGTAGTATTGATGAAGATCTTATCTCCTTTACCGCGCTCAACTACTTTGGTATCACCTGTAATGACCTGTACGCCTGCTTTTTCGCAGGCGAATTTGATGGCTACCAGGATGTCCCAAAATTCTTCCATCCGCAGCCCTTCCTCGATGATGAAGCTCAATGACAAATATTTCGGTATCGCTCCGCACATGGCCAGATCGTTGACGGTGCCGTTGACCGCCAGCTCACCAATATTCCCACCCGGGAAAAATACCGGAGAAATGACAAAGCTATCCGTGGTGAAGGCCGTTTTCCCATTCAGTTCAATGGTCGCTCCATCGTGCCGTTTGTCCAGTAGCTCATTGCTCAACAGATCGAAAACTCCGCTGTCCAGCAATTTATTGGTTAAAAGCCCGCCACTGCCGTGCCCCAGTGTGATCACCTCAAAATCCAGTTTGGGCATGGGGCATTGGAGTTGCATTTTCAGTTTTGTTTCCGACATGACTGTTCTTTGAGTGGAAAGTGGTTGGTACGAAAATAAATATAGATGATACTTCTTTTCTCCTGTCCTCAGCTTTGGCAAGGATCAACCACCGCTTTTTATTACAGTATTTCAACATCACAATCCCGATTTCAGCCCACTGGGCTTTATACGGGATGATCATTACGCGATGCGCATGATCATATCACAGCATCCATAGCCTGATGAAAATGATAATACGCTGCACAGGCACCTTCCGAGCTAACCATGGGTGCTCCCAGAGGCATCTCCGGCTTACACTTTTTACCGAACTGCGGGCATTCATGTGGCTTTTTGATCCCCTTTAGTACCAGGCCGGCAATGCATTCGCTGCTTTCTTCGGCTTTGGCAATGTCAACGTGGAATTTCAGATTAGCGTCAAAGGCCGCAAATTCTTTCCGAACCTCATAGCCACTCATGGGGATGGTACCAATACCCCGCCATTCCCGATCGTTGATCTGAAAGACCCGTTCGATCACCTTGCGGGCTTCCGGGTTACCTTCCGGTTTGACTACCCGACTGTATTGGTTTTCTACCTGGGCTTCCCCTTTCTCCAACTGCTGCACCGTCATCAATATACCCTGTAGCAGATCGACCGGTTCAAAACCGGTAACTACCATAGGAATATTAAATTTATCAACCAGTGGGTAGTACTCATCGATACCCATGATGGTGCATACGTGGCCGGCCGCCAGAAAGGCTTGTATGTTACTTTCTTCGTCGTTCATGACCGCCTCAATGGCCGGGGGCACCAATACGTGGGAAGCGAGTATGGAATAATTCTTTAATCCCAGCCGGTGGGCGTGGATTACCGATAGGGCATTCGCCGGCGCCGTAGTCTCGAAACCGACGGCAAAAAACACGACCTCTTTGTCGGGATTTTCCTCCGCCAGTTTGACCGCCTCCAGCGGAGAATAGAGAATGCGGACATCCGCACCTTCCGCTTTGGCCTGCAGCAGACTTCTCTCGGACCCGGGCACGCGCAACATGTCTCCGAAAGAGCAAAGTATGACTCCTTTTTCTTCGGCCAGATACAGCGCTTTATCGATCAGGTTGATCGGCGTTACACAGACCGGGCAACCGGGGCCGTGTACCATGGTGATCTCCGAAGGCAACATATTGAGGATCCCGTTCTTGACCAAACTATGGGTCTGTCCGCCACAGACCTCCATGATCGTCCACGGTTGGGTAATGGTATGCCTGATCTCTTCAAGGTAGCGTTCGGCCAGTTCGGGATCTCTATATTCGGATAGGAACTTCATGTTTGAATTTTTGTGAGAATTTGGAGATTTACATCACAACATCACAACATCACAACATCACAACATCACAACATCACAACATCACAACATCACAACATCACAACATCAATCATACTCCTCCTTATCCGGCAGCATCTCCGAAATACCCAGTTCTTCTTCCACTTCTCCCATCTCTGCGAGATAGCGGAATGTCTTTTTGGCTTCTTCCTCATCCACTACACTGATGGCGACACCTACGTGCACGAGTACATAATCATCCACCTTGGCGTGCGGTACCATTTCGAGACTGGCTTCTTTAATGATGCCTCCGAAGGATACCTTTGCGACCCGTACCAGTCCGTCAAACTGACTTTCGATGGATTTTATTTTACCTGGAATTGCTAAGCACATGCGCTTCAAGATTTTGTGGTAAAAGATCTTTTTTCTTGTTGGCTATATGATGACAGACGAGCTGTCCGAAAGATACATTTTCATCGTTCGGCGACAGTTCTTCGTGAAAATACAGGCTGAACGGTCCTCCCAGATGATGGATCAACAAGTCGACCAATAAGCTGTTCTGAAATACACCTCCATTAAAGGCAATATGTTTTACCTGCTCTTCCCCGGCTACTTTAGCGATTGCCTGGACCAGGGTAAAATGGAAACCGGCAGCAATGCAATCAACCGCAATGCCGTATTTAAGGTCCTGTAATACCCGTTCCAGGATCGCTTTAGTGGGAATGCACCCGGAAAGATCTCCTTCCGGGAGATAGGACGGCAAATGGTCAGACCCATGCCGGTCTACATAAGCCCGTGCCAGGTCTTCCAACTGCATGGCGGCTTCCCCTTCGTAATACTGCCGGCCGATCAATCCCAACAGAGATGCGACGGCATCAAAAAGGCGACCGACGCTGGAAGTACGGATCGCACTGCCTTTTTGAAGGACTTTCCGGTACAGATCCCATTCAGCATCGCTGAATTGGGAACGCAGTGATGTCTGCGCGCCAGACAGCCCCCAGGAAGCACTCAGCGCAGATATGCGGGGTTCTTTCGGCATTTTATCACCAAGAATGTGGTCGAAGTATTCCCATTGGCCACAGTGCCGGAACGTATGATCACGGTAGGTGAAAAACTCTCCACCCCAGATCATCCCGTCATCGCCCAGACCGGTGCCGTCCCAGATCACGCCCAGTATGGTTTCCGGATGATCGATCAGTTGTCTTTCCCCCAGAATAGCTCCGAAATGAGCCTGATGGTGTTGAAAAGCTTCCACTTCTACGCCAAACTGCCCGGCTAGTTGGCGGCCGTAATGGGCAGCCGCATAGTCGGGGTGTGTATCGATCAGAATGCGTTCCGGCCGGGCCTGTAACAATTGCAGAAAGTGCTGCAGGCTATGTCGGTAGCTTTGCTCCGTATCAAAATGTTCGAGATCGCCGAAATACTGGCTGATGTAGGTATTCTGTTGGTGCAGCAGCGTGAAAGTGCTTTTGAGTTGTGCTCCGGTGGCAAGGATGCTGTTTGCCGGCCAGTGCGTATTACTTTGCAGGAAGGTAGGGGCCATGCCCCGGCTGCGACGCAGTACAATTTTTTGTTTTTTTAATGGAGTGAATTGTACCAGACTATCATCTTGCGGCACTACGATCCGGCGATTGTTTATGAGCAGATAATCAGCCGTGCTTCGGAGTTCTTCCAACGCTTTATCATCTTCATAGACAATAGGCGCTTTGCTGATATTGGCACTGGTCGCTACCACCGGCCGCCCGAAAGCTCGTAGTAGTAACTCGAATAATGGGGCATAAGGGATCATCACTCCTATGCGCTGCAATCCGGGTGCGATCACTTCTCTGCAGATGGACGGCGCAGCCCCGGGCTGTGGACGAAGCAATACAATGGGAGAGCGGGCACTTAATAGTTCCGCTTCCGCAAGTTCATCCATTAGCATTTCCCGCCGGACTGCCTGGATATTCGGATACATAACGGCAAATGGTTTGGCGGGTCGTTGTTTTCTTCGACGCAACTCCTGCACGCTTTCCCGCTTGCCCGCATCACAGGTAAGCAGATATCCTCCGATCCCTTTGATCGCAACGATCTTACCGTCTGACCAGTGACGGACGACCTCCTGGATGAGCTCATCAGGCTGACCGGCATGTAAGATACCATCCGCTCCGGCCAGGGTAAGTTCAATAGTGCAGTCCGGACAGGTGTTGGTCTGGGAATAATAGCGCCGATCCGCAGGATCATTGTATTCCCTTTCGCAACATTCGCACATTTGAAAAGACACCATGGTGGTCGTCTCCCGGTCGTAAGGCAGTTTTTGCATAATGGAGAAACGCGGACCACAGTGTGTACAGGTGATGAAAGGATAAGCGTTGCGACGATTCCCGGCCTCGTGCAATTCTCTTCGGCAATTCGGGCAAAGGGCGAAGTCCGGACTGATCAGCAGATTCGTTGCTCCTGAAGGTGTACTATGGACGATCTGGAATTGATCGAATACAGTAGCCTGTACTTGTTTTAGGCGGTAGTTGCTGATCCGGGCCAGTACCGGCGCCTGTCCGATAATCGCATGGCAGAAGGTTTCTGCCTCTTCTTCCTCTCCATTAAAGACCACATGCAAGCCATCGGTCGTATTGTTGACCCAGCCGCAGCGTTGGTACTGCTGCGCGATCTGGTAGACAAAAGGGCGAAAACCAACCCCCTGTACCTGGCCTTCAATATGGAGATGCCATGTGGGCATGGATATCTTGCTTTTAAGAAAGTATAAAGTTTAAGCCTAGAGGCTGTATCTCAAAATGATAAATAACAGAGGTAGAGGTGATTAATTTACTTGGATTTTGGATATACTTTCTAAGTTTTAGAAACTTAGAAAGTCTTGGCCGCAGCCGCTTTCTGCTTTTCCTCCACCTGCCCCAACAACCAGTTGCACCACTCATCAATTCCCTGCCCGGTAGTGCTGGAAATCTCCAATACCTGAATATTCGGATTGACATCACGTGCATCGGCTACAACTGCCTCTACGGAGAATGGTAGATAAGGCAACAGATCAGCCTTCGACACCAGCATCAATTCACTGGTGAGGAACATGCGTGGATATTTCTTCGGTTTGTCGTCGCCCTCGGTGGTAGCGATCAGGGTAACGCGATAATCTTCCCCCAGATCAAAAGAAGCGGGACAGACCAGATTACCTACATTTTCGACGATCAGCAGTTCAACGCCGTCCAGGTTCAGGCTTTCCATAGCCTGCCAGACCATCTGCGCTTCCAGATGGCAGATACCCCCGGTAACGATCTGCAGCGCATCAGCACCCACATCCCGCAGCCTGTCAGCATCGCGTTCGGTCTCCAGATCGCCTACCAGTATCTTCATATTGACTTTGTCGCCAATCCGGCGGGCAGTTTCCTGCAGTAAAGTGGTCTTACCACTTCCGGCAGAAGAAGTGATATTGATAAGTAATATATTTCGCTCTGCCATTTTCCTGCGAATGCTCTCGGCCACGAAATCATTGGCTTTTAGCAGATGCATAGTCGTGTTGTCACAGGTAACGGTGCCGCGGGCGGCTTTACTGGATTTTTGTATCTGTTCCATAATTTGATCTATGAGCTTAATCTATAGCGGCCAATTTAGGCAGTGTTGATTAATTAGAAAAATTATTCTAGGTTTTAGAAAATATTTTCTAACCAAGCTTCTTTACTTTTTCCTTACCTTTTGGCTGATAATGAGCTTATCAGTTTTTAATAAACTACAGAAATGAAGTTACATCTTTTTCTATTCCCCCTGTTAATCCTGGTGTTATTGAGTTGCCAGAATGCTTCTCCCGCTGATCGGACTATGGATGCAGCCAGTCTGACCGACGAACTGCAAAAGCGGTTGATCAATGCGCAGGAAGGGGAGGAGATCCTTTTGCCGGAAGGCCATTTCGTATTTCAGCGGGCATTGTCCCTGACCGACGTGCCGAAAGTAACCATCAAAGGAGCCGGTAAGGGTAAGACGGTCTTGTCTTTCAAGAAACAGATTGAAGGTGCCCAGGGTCTGCTGGTCAAGAATGCCGATGGGATCACGCTGGAAGGGTTTACGGTGGCCGATTCCAAAGGAGATGCTATCAAAGTTCAGGATTGTACCGGCGTGACTATGCGCGACCTGGAGGCGACCTGGACGGGTGGTAAGTTGCCCACCAATGGCGGCTATGGCCTGTATCCGGTAAGTTGTAAAGAGGTGCTCATGGAAAACTGTGCAGCTTCTTTTGCCATGGATGCCGGTATCTACGTGGGGCAGTGTACGAATGTTGTGGTTCGCAATAATCAGGCGCATGACAATGTTGCCGGGCTGGAGATCGAAAACACCATCATGGGAGAAGTGCACGACAATACGGCCTGGGATAATGCCGGCGGTATGCTCATTTTCGATATGCCGGACCTGCCGCAGGCAAATGGGGATAAGATCAAATTCTACAATAATGTGATCAGGAATAACAATGGTGAAAATTTTGCTCCGGAAGGTATGGTCGTGAGTACGATCCCGCCCGGAAGCGGGATGATCCTCATGGCGCACTCCAACATTGAGTTATACGACAATCAGATCACCAATCATAAAACGCTGGGAGTCGCGATCAATAGCTGGTTGTTTACCGGTATGCCTTACGAGTCGGAAGCATACGATCCTTTCTGTAGCAATATCTATATCCACGATAATGAGATCTCCGGTAATGCCGGGCCGGCAGATGCGACTACCCGTTTCGGGCAGTTGATCACCGCCCTTTTTGGCGGAGAACCCGTTGATATCATTACCGACGGTATCTTCAAGCCAGATGCAGTGGATGAAAGTGGTAAATTGACGGGCTATTGCTTCCGCGATAATGGAGAAGTATCATTCGTAAATCTCAATGCCGCAATGGGTACAGCTCCCGAAGAACTGGCCAAGAACCTGAGCCGGGACATGAGCCCGTTTGACTGTGAATTACCGGCATTTGATGTTGCAAGCGTACAATAAGTACATTGTCAATAAAATTATGCAACATGAAAATTAAACATGCGGATCTCCAACGGGCGATTCGATGCTACATGGTTCCATTGTTTCATGGCTGTTCATTCAATGAAACAATGAAGCAATGGAACAGGGCAATGTTATCTACTATGATGAAGAAAAAACATTGGATCGTTCTGTTTTTTGTGGGAACAGGCGTTTCGTTAAGCCAGTGTGGCATAAAGGATCAAGGGGTAGTACTGGTGCCGGAACACGCTTTTGAGCAGTTATCCGAATATCATTTTTTTGTCGGTGATCTGGCTGATCTGCAACCGAACGAGCATGTGCTTCCTTACGATCTGAATACGCCCCTTTTCTCCGATTATGCCCAGAAGGCCCGTTTCGTCTGGATGCCGGAAGGACGTGCGGCTACTTACCGCGAAGACGGCGTGCTTGATTTCCCGGAAGGGACCGTACTGATCAAGAATTTCTATTACGAAATAGATGAGACTGCTCCGGAAACGAGCCGGCGCATAGTGGAAACCCGGCTGCTGATCAATCGCGGCGATGCCTGGGAAGCCATCGGTTACGTTTGGAATGATGAACAAACCGAAGCCTCACTGGAAGTAGCCGGAGCTATCAAAGCAGTGGAGTGGACGGATAAAAGTGGTCAACTCCAGCAACTGGATTACATTATTCCCAATAAAAACCAGTGTAAGAACTGTCATGCGGTTGATGAGCAGCAGGTGCCGATCGGACCTAAAGCGGCCAATCTCAATAAGCCCTTTACTTATGCTGATGGGGAGATGAACCAGTTGGAGAAATGGTCCGCTATCGGTTATCTGAGCGGTTATATTGCAGAAGAAGAACATGCACAGCTGGCGGTCTGGAACGATGCGCAAAGCGGTAGCATACACGAGCGGGCTTTGGCGTATCTGGATGTCAATTGCGGGCATTGCCACAATCCACACGGCGCGGCCAATACATCGGGTCTTACGCTTACTGCTCAGGCGAAGATGGATAAGGCTTTAGGTATCTACAAGCCGACAGTCTCGGCGGGAGCAGGCACCGGTGGGCATCTGTATTCCATAGTGCCCGGAAATCCGGATGAGTCCATATTGGTATATCGGATGAATTCTACTGATCCGGGAGCGATGATGCCTGAATTGGGTCGAAGAATGGTGCACCGGGAAGGGGTGGAACTGATCCGGGAGTGGATTGCGCAATTATCAGTTGGATCCGAGTCATCTGGCATTTAAGAATGGGCTGTTAGTTTTTACTGGACCATGGGTAATATCTAAGGTTGGAGTTGCAAACTCCAACCAGCAGTGTAAGAGTATTATACAGTAGTCTCCTCCGCAAAATGCACCTGATGGATCAACAGTTCCATCCCCTTCACCACATTATTATTCGGCCGGCCACAGCTGCTACAGACAAATTTATAGTGCTCGATAACCGAATGAACATCGCAGGCTTCACAGTAGATCTCTACCGGTACGGTTTCCACCTGTAACTCAACGTTCTGATATTTATCTTCTGCACTGGCCACCGCCTCAAAAGCATTTTGTATTAACAAGGGTTCTACATTGGAAAGCAAACCGACTTTCAGTTTGATAGAGGTCAAACGCTGCAGTTCCTCGGCGGAAAATTCCGCTTCCAGTGAATTAAAAATGGATCGGACCAGGGATATTTCATGCATGGCTCACTTGCTTCAGTTCTTCTAACAGATCCAGATGTTTTTGTGCTTCCTCCAGCATACCGGCGTCGGTCACCAGACTTTTTACTTCCTGTGCCTTAGCCACCATATCATTATAGCGCTCTTCGTTGAACCCCTCCTCGTCATTGCTTACCTTCCAGCTGGCTTCCAGGAAGTTGAGCAGCGTGATGGCTCGTTCGTACGGCTGATCCGGCGTGCGAACCCCCAATGCCTCCTGATAATAGAATAACGCTTTCTCAAAATTATCGGAATGGATGGCCTGCGGAAAACGCGTCAAGGCATTGCCGTAGTTATTGCAGATCATGCCGTATTCATAGGGGAAATTGTCCCGGGTATAATAGTTCAAAGCCTCCTGGAAGGAAGCTGAGGCAATACCCGCCCAGATGCCTTTTTTCTTACTGTCGGAAGGCATTTCCGAATACAATACGGCCAGATGATGGTGGATATCGGCAAATACGTCCGGAGTAACTTCCTGCCGGAAAACCTTTAAGGCCTGCTGATAACTATCAATGGCTGGTTTATAAAATTGCGGATTACCCTGCTGGGCCCAGGTATAGAGCAAAGTACCCTTGCGTAGGTGGGCCTGCGCTGCAAGTTCTTCCAGTTCTTCCGCTTCAAAAATGCGGATGGCCCGGGTGATGTAGCCCAGCGATTCCGAAAAACTATCCGAAATGTTGGCAATATGAGCCGCATCTACCAGCAGCATAGCGATCTCCGCCTGTCGCCCCTTTCTTTCGTTGTATTGCAGTACTTCCCAAAGTGTAGCCTTCAGTTGCTCCAGTAATGCCGGATCGTACGGAACGGTCAGTTGCTTCATCCAGGCATTGGTCAATATGCTCTTCAGGCCGAAACGGGCGTCCTCTGAAAGTTCGGCATTCAACGCCTCCTCCAGTACGGATACTGCTTTATCCGGTTGGTCGGTATCTACCAGCAATCCCGCATAATGACGGGCGGTAAAAGCCGCGTATTCCTTCGCAGGAGCCTGTTTAATTGCATTTTGGTAAAAGTGAATGACCTCATCGATATGCAGATCATCGTCAATAAAACCGTAGTGTCTGACTACCGCCGCATTATGTAGTAAACGGTATTTTTCAAATGGATCGGACTTATCAATGTGTGGCAATACGGCGGAAAACTCCTCAAGATCAATAGCGATCCCGTGTTGCAGGCGGCTACTCACTCCCAGGTCGAATGCCAGCATGGGATGCTCCTGAAGATAGGACCATGCCTTTTCGCCATTACCCAGGCGGGCAAATAGAATACCCAGTAGACTGCTTTGTTGTAAAGAGATTCCCCGGGCAAAAAGATAAGGCGGACTGACATTCTCCCAGTCTATCGGTTGGATAATGCCTCTGGCGTCAACGATCAGGCTAAAACCACTGGCACTGGGTAGCCTTTCCAGGGAAGCCTCAACGGATACCAACTCGTTCAGACGGTCTTCACTATCAATGATTTCCTGTACCTCGGCTAAAGTGCCGGATGAAGCAAATATGGTCAGCATATTGATTCTTTTACCGTCTTTTAGAGTTGAACATTTAAAATACCGAGCCCGGCCTGAAATTCATAGGCAAGATCCCGGTCGCGGTCATCTACCTGATGATCGATCAGTATCTCGTGCAGGGCCACTGATTTATCGCCCTGCAAATTGCGGTCTTTCAACATGTGCCGGCCGGTCTTATGCAGATTTTTGAAGGTTTCATCGGATACGGGCGCCAGCAACAGGCTGTGTCGGTCCGGATAGTATACGATATGCACATTGGCCTCATCACCAAAGACTGATTGGGCCATTTCCCGGTCAATGAGCAGGTGAGAAGACTGCAGACGGATACTGCTTCCGGCTGTAGTTTGCCGTTTCAGATCTTTGGCCAGTTTATTCGGTGGTATGAACATGGTTTATTTGACAATTGAAAATTCTTCCAGCAACAGAGCCGCAACCTTATCTCCACCTGCCTTTGCAGCTTCCCCCATGCCGGTATTAAAACGGGTATCCTCAATAGCGATCAGATAGACATCGATATCCTCGGGATAATCATTGCCCAGCATCTTACGGGCGTAGGAGAGGGCCTGATGCCATTTCAGGCTGTGGAGAAAAACCATGGGATCATCCTCTATCTGCCCTTCTACTTCTGAGGCCGGAAGTTTGAAAACACTTCCAACCGCTTCACCGGAATTGATCACCGCATCTACCAGTATGATCTTTTGGTGCCCTTTAAGTTTGAAAAGTACCTCAAAAGCGGAAGTGCCCATATCGAATATGCTGATGTTTGCGGCATCCCCAAGTTCTTTTTGTAACTGTTCAATAACGTAAATGCCCACGCCGTCGTCGGCGCGAACCGGGTTGCCAAAACCCAATATTGCCGTTTTGCTTTCCATAAGCTAAAGATCGGAAAAATTTGATTATTGGGAGTCATCAGTCGTAAGTCAGCTGGATACATCGACTGACTTACGACTATCGACTTACGACTCATTGACTAATGTCCGAATGAATTAAGCCCGCCAAACGGATGGGATTGACGGACTTATTTACTGATCTATGCTTTAATCTATAACTTAAATTTCGCAAGTTGTTCTCCGGTCTTGTTGTCATGAGCGTGTACGGTACACACCAGACAACTGTCAAAAGAACGGGCTACCATGCCCACTTCGACCGGATCGTGCGGATCTTCGATCTCGGTGCCTTCCAGCGCCGATTCGATGGGGCCGGGCTTACCTTCTGTATCATTCGGACCTACATTCCAGGTGGTGGGTGCAATGATCTGGTAATTCTCGATCACACCATCTTTGATCTTGATCCAGTGGGCCAGTGCACCGCGTGCCGCTTCGGTGGCACCCCAGCCGATACCGTCTCTCTCCGTCGGCTTGATGTAGAATTCCGCATCCAGGTCGATCTGGCGCAACCACTCGTCAATCAGGTTGTAGAGACGGGGCGCCTCGTGCATGCGGGCCAGTACCCGGGTGAACACCGACGGGCCCATTTTATCCATAACATCGGCAAAGAGCGGATCCTGGATCTGATGGGCACCATTAGCTGGATTGGCAGCCATGATTACGCGGGCCAGCGGGCCGGTTTCGGCGGCCATACCCATGAAGCGCGGGGCTTTGGCCCAGCTGTATTTTCCGTTAAAGTTGGAATCTTCCAGGTTTTTGGAATCGGTAGCCGCCGTCGGAATGGGCTCATCAAATGGATGTAGTGCGTCCTGCTGGTTAAGATACCAGGCATGCTTGATGTGCTCGGCTACCTGTTTTTGATCGGCATCGTAATATTTCGAACCATCCCAAAAACCGGCAGGGCTGATGGCAGCCGCGTTGCGACTCTCAATGGTGGGCTTGTTGTACATATCCTTGTGGAGATACGTACCCCAGGCCAGGAATTTACCGACGCCTTGTCCGAATTTATCCAGTCCGAATTCTAGCCCTGCACGCAGGAATAGACCCAGATCACTGTTGCGATGAGATTCATTTTCCTCCAGCCATTCCATCATGTCGTCCCAGGATCTGATCTGCTGGTAGCGTTCGATGGAGCAACCTAGCCAGACGGGTTCGAGCCAATCGTTGCGGAACTGGTTCATGATGGCGTGTGCCCGGGTAATATCTTTCAGGGTCGGAGCGCACATCACACCTCCAGGTACCATGTAGCTGGAGTGCGGCCATTGCCCGCCAAATAGTGCGTAAACCTCTACCGGGCGACCACTGGCGGTGACACCGGTCTGGAAAGAAGTGCCCACGTAGGCCGCAAACCGTTTCACCACTTCCTGGTACAACGGCTTATTGGCAAATTTCTTGTTGGCCATATCGGTAGCGAAGATGGCGTAAAACCAGCGTGGTATACTTTGAATGGTCTCAGTGGCCTGTCCGATAGCTCGCAACAGCAGCGCATTGGGTGGCAGGGTAGTCTTCCAGGCTACGTCCAGGGCGGAGGAGGCACAATAGAGGTGAGAGCCTCCGCAAATACCGCAGGCACGTGGTGTGACGATCAGACCGGACTGTGGGTCCTTTCCGGCCAGGATCTTTTCAAATCCCCGGAACATGGCCGCCTGGGTGTGGGCGCGGGTGACTACGCCGTTCTCCATGTATACTTTTACATCGAGATCCCCTTCAACGCGTCCAACCGGAGATATATTCAATTCTTTTAAAGCCATTTTATCTTTGATTTACGAATGGTTGTAGAATGATTATTTGGAAGATTCCTTCAACTCGGATGGAGATGGTGAGAATTTACCTACTCCGGCTTTAAACCAATACATAAGTTTGCTTTCCCCCGCCGGTACTTCCTGCGGCAGGAAGCCCAGATACTTCATCGTCTTGAATACACTTCCTTTTTTGAGATCGTGATGCGGGAATCCCGGCTCAGTGCATCCCAGGCAGGGATGGTTTGCTCTGGTCTTACTGGACTGACGATTCCAAAGGATGCGATTGCAACTCGCGCGTGTCATCGGGCCCCGGCAACCTACTTCGTAGAACAAACAGCCATGTCCACGTTTACCAAAACCTCCTTCGATCTTCTCGGCAAAACTCCGGGCATTGGGGCAACCGGTTTGTACGAAGTCGGTAAAGAAGGTTTTAGGGCGATGGAACTCGTCGATGAGTACATCTCCGATGCGTCCGGTGGAAATGGCAACCAGGATCTGGGTGATCCAATCCGGGTGAGCCGGACAGCCGGGTATATTGATCACCGGTAGTCCTCCTTTGGAAACGAAGTCAGCACCGAGATACCCTCCTTTATTTCTTTTGTGAAACTGCATACCCGTAGATTCGCTCGGGTTAGGCGGTACCGCCGGAATGCCGCCCCAGGTGGCACAGTCTCCAATGGCTACGACAAACTGCGCCGCATCGGCCAGATCTTTCACCCAGTCTTTCATCGGGCGGTCGGCAAAGTAGTTCATTTTACCGGTGCCGTTCGGCCCTTCAATAACGGAACCCTCGAAAACGAAGATATCCAGTTGGGTTTTACCGGAAATGCAGTCGTTCATCAGATCGGACACCTGATGGCCGATCTCCAGGCCAACCGTGGGATGCCAGAGAATGTTGATACCGAAATCAACGATCAACTCCACCACCGTCGGCTCCTGTGCGTCGAGAAAAGACATCGTGTTGCCACTACATGCTCCTCCCTGTAACCATAAGACGTTTGCCATAGAAAAAGAAGTTTTTTCGTTTGCTGATTAAGTTTTGCTGAACTGCCTGAGACAGAATTCTATTTCAACAGAAATAAGAACGACCAAATATAGTAATAGCGACTGTATTAGAAAAGGTTTTCTAATTATTTTAGAAAAAAACACCTAATTTATAGAAAGTGGGCACTAATTAAGATTAAATCTAAATAATTTCTTAGATGCGGTGTACTTAGATGCTGGGCTTTCGGAGCGGCCATCAGGTACTCCGTACTGCTGGTCAAGAGCCTCTTTTATGGAATTTAATATTTTCCAAAAGAAAGGATCTTTTACCGTATTGAATGGCTGCCGGAAATCGTTAGATAAGATCTCATTCTTCATTTCTTCGAACCAGCAGCGTGCAGACTCGTCTTAAAATAAAACATCAATTTGTTCTCTCCGGTAGGTGTTTCTTTGGGGAAATGTCCCAGGTATTTCATCGTTTTAAAGATGCTACCTTTTTTTAGATCGTGATGAGGGAAGGCGGGTTCGGTACACCCCAGACAGGGATGGTTGGCGCGGGTTTTGCTGGAAGTTCGGTTCCAGAGAATGCGGTTGCAACTGGCGTGCGTCATAGGGCCCCGGCAACCGACTTCATAAAATAAACAGCCGCCCCGTTTGCCAAAAGCACCATCTATTTTTTTCATGAAGCTATTGACATTCGGGCAACCGGTCTGCACAAAATTAGTAAAAAAGGTTTTCGGCCGGTTGTAATCATCCAACAGTATGTCTTTCGCACGTCCGGTGGCCAGGGCGACCAATATTTAGGTCATCCAGTCCGGATGAGCCGGACAGCCGGGAATATTGATCACCGGAAGCCCGCCACGGCTGATGAAATCTTTTCCGAGAAAACCGCCCCGTTCCGCTTTGTGGTATTGTACGCCGGTCGATTCGGTAGGATTGGGCGGAACCGCAATGATACCACCCCAGGCGGCACAGTCGCCGATGGCCACTACATAATCGGCGATCCCGGCCATGTCTCTGACCCATTCCTGCATCGGCCGACCGGCAAAAATATTCATATTGCCGGTACCGTTGGATCCCTGAATTACTGTTCCTTCAAAGACGAATATGTCCAGATGTACCCGTCCGCTGAGCGCGTCCTCCAATACTTCATTCACCTGTTCGCCGATCTCCATCCCGATAGAGGGATGGTACAACATATGCAGACCGAAATCAGTAACCAGTTCAATCACGGAAGGTTGTTCCGCGTTGAGGAAGGACATGGTATTGCCGCTGCACGCCCCACCTTTCAGCCAGATAACATTGGTCATACGGTCAATTCATCTAAGGTCCCAGTAAACCAGTCGTAAATCAATGGAGCTATCCAGAGCTTAGATGTGCATTGGCCCGGATGGCTGTAAACTAAGGCTTAAATGTCGTCAATTTTGGCTTGTCGCTCTTAATTCAGGTAATCTCCTGACGGACTAACGACTATTGACTTACGACTGGCAACTAATATTAATTATCGGAAGAATGCTTCTGTAATACAGGTAATATCAATTGCTCAAATTCGTCAATACCTTTGGAAGTCAGGAACGGATAGATCTGATTCCAGATCATCTCTTTGAACTCGATGGCCATACAGGAAGGCTTACGATTGCGTAAGATATGCTGCGGTACCCAGAAAGTGATGAGCACCCAGATCGCTTCGGCTGTCTGATCGTAAATGCCGGGACGCGGTTCGTCCATGATCACACCGCGCTGCCGGTTAAAATCGAAGCGCTTGCGGATCTGACTGATCATCTTGGAGATCGGCAGGCGTTGTTTGGAGTGAATATCCGGATAATTGCGTTCGATCTCCAGCAGATCGAGAAAATAAAAAGGATATTTTTCCAGAAAAGCGTAGTACTTATTCAATTGTTGGTCGAAGTCCATCAGGTTGGGAAAGATGCGGTAAGCCGAGAGTATTTCACCGGTCTCTTCGTATACCTCTTCACTGATGGCATCAACAATAGCTTCCTTGTTGCGGAAATGGTAGGCGAGGTTGCCGGCACTGATGCCTACGTCATTGGCAATTTGCTGCAAACGTACATTGGCCATCCCATTTTCATTAAAAAGTCGGGTAGCAGCGTTAATGATCTTTTGTTTCGTGCTTAGCTCAGCCATTTTTCGTGGAATTGCGTTTCAGATCCTCAACTCGAACAGATCCTGAAGTCATCTATATTTACTTTAAGGGTTCCTCTCTGGTCTTTTGCCGCCAGTCGGCGCATGTAAGTGGCACTGAGGATCGCCTTCTTTTGGCAGGCATGACGCGAGATCACCCGCTTGATCAGCTTGTGTGGTTCCTGATAATGCGCGAAAACGAGATGGATCTCCCACATGCCTTCGCGTTTGACGACATTCTCGATCACCGCCGTATCCCGCAACCACCAGTCGTCCGACAGGAATTCCATATCAGAAGGCATACCTGGTTTTTCCGTGAAATGCTGGTTATTCAGCAAATTCAACAGTTGATTATACGCTTCATCGCCGAGATGGAAATTCTTCATAGAATGTAAAGACTAATGACTTCGCTGAAGATATTTATACATTTAGAAGCTGAGATAATCAGACATTGATACATTCAAAGAGGACGGGATTATTCCCAAAGTCTCAACGTCTTAAATTTTCAACACCTTTAATGTCATGTCTGTCCAATCCTACACAAAACTAAACAAAATAGGGGAGGCTTAAAAGTAAAAATCATAAGGGTGCTCCAACATTTGTTGATATTCTTTTATTCCCATGGGCGTAAAGCAAGGAATGAGCAGGTTCCATACGGCCTGCTGGTATGCAGCTTCGTCATCGAATTTTTCTCCATTTACGGCCTGTTGGTAGAGCCATTGATCCATCGTCATCCAGAGTTGCCGGGCCAGTTGGTCATACGTACCTGCCACGGTTTCGGTGGCCAGCGCGCCCCTGGCCACGTTGAAATTCAGCATATTTTTTAACTGGCTGATCTGAGATCGGATGCGTTGCCGGTGGGTATCCCCGATGGGCGGATAAGCCCGGATGATCTCAAGGGTATCCAGATAAAAAAAGACAAAAGCCCGTTGTAATTGATAGGTATACCGGATCAGGCGGTCGATATTGTCGAAGAGAGGAACGATACGGTATTCAGCGAGCAGGGCATCCTGTTGTTCGGTAAGCGATTCGTAGAGGGCGCTTAGAATAGCTTCTTTATTGGCATAATGATAAGCCAGATTACCTACACTGACGAAAGCTTCATCGGCGATGTGCTGCAGTCGCACATTGACCAGCCCATCTCGATTGAAGAGTTTTAGGGCTGCATCCAGTATTTTTTCTTTTGTGGTTTTCACGGTCATAGTCGTAAGTCGGTTAGTCATCAGTCGCAAGTCATTCATGGATACATAACCTATCAGATGGCTGACTTGTAACTGTCGGACTACTGTCCCCAAATGTAGCAAACTTTCCGACTGCCGCCTAAAATCACCCGTAGGGGTGAAAGATCAGGGTGGGGAGCCGCCTACCTTTGAACCAACATTGAAAACACTAAAAACACACAATTATGAAAAAGGTAGGTTTATTGTTCAGTTTGCTGCTTTTGGTTGCATTTATCTATGCGCAGGACAGTGGCAACTCCAATTCAAATGTTTCGGTCACGGTTGATCAAAATCCAAACGGCGGCTGGACGGTGACGGCCACAGCCACCAGTGAAACGGAAACCAATGATGACGGTACTCCCTTGCAGGAAGGATCTCAGACCCATTCGGAAACGGAAGATCTGGAAGAAACGATCGAAAGTACAACACAGGATGCCCAGGAGCGATTAAAAAAACGGGAGGACCTTAAAAAGAAAGGAAAAGAGGGAAGTAGCTTCAAACTCGGCCCGGACGGACAAGGTGATATGCGGAATGGGGGCACCTTCCCTCCTGAGATCGTCATCACCATCGGCGATATGCCTCAGGGCCTGAAAGTGGGTAGACAGACCATTATGTTGAATTACCGCAGCCAGTCGCAGTTCCGAAGCAATCTCGGCCGGGATCTGCGCGGAGCGCTGGCCAAATTATAAACCTACCTTAATGGGTATGCATATGCCTCACTCCGATGTGGTTGGAGTGGGGCTTTTGGGCCTCACCCCAAACCCCTCTCCGGGGGAGAGGGGCTTCCTCATGAAGAGAATTTTCAGTTGAATAATTTTTTTGGAAGATATCAATATTCAATACCTTAACTGACCACTGACCACTGACCACTGACCACTGACCACTGACCACATTTTCCCCGTCATTCATCGACCAGATCCCCTCTTTCGTCGGAGAATCCAATTTTCCTGTAACATCTCCTTCAACCAGTCCGTCTCCTCCACAACGAAATCACACACAAAATTCCGACTGTAATGAAAAAGGAGATCACCCTTCTGTTTTTTTTAGTAATGGCTTTCACCCGACTGTCAGCGCAGTACCATGGCAAGGCTATGGTCGACGGTTTTGTTCAGGATGAGCAGAAACAGGCCGTAGACTTTGCCAATGTACTGTTACTCAATCCCAAAGACACCACTTTGATCAAAGGAACCATCACGGACTCCGCCGGTTATTTTGCCTTCGAAGATCTTGCTGAAGGAACTTACCTGATCCAGGCTACCATGATCGGTTATAAGCCGGTATACAGTGCGGTATTTGAACTGAATGCTGCCAATCATGCTTTCACCCTGCCCAAATTACAATTGAATGCCTCCGCCACCGAACTCTCCGAGATCGTAGTAGCCGCGCAAAAACCGTTTATCGAATTGCGGGCTGATAAACTGGTAGTCAATGTAGAAAGCAGTCCGGTAGCGGCCGGTAACAATGCTTTGGAACTACTGGCTAAAGCTCCGGGTGTACTGCTGGATCAGAACAATAACATCAGCCTCAAGGGAAAGCAGGGTGTATTGGTGATGATCAACGGCAAGCGTTCCTATCTGTCTAACGAAGAGGTTATCCGCATGCTGGAAACTACACCGGCTGATGCCATCGAAAGTATTGAGATCATGTTGAACCCCTCTTCTAAGTATGATGCGGCCGGTAATGCCGGCATCATCAATATTCAGATGAAAAAAGATAAGAACTTGGGTTTTAACGCCAATCTTCGTGTTGGAGCGGGAATGGGCAATTTCCCCAAAGCCAACGGCGGCCTTCGCTTCAACTACCGCCAGAAAGGCTTCAATCTGTACGGTAATTACAACTACTATTTCAACCGTAATTATCAGAACCTGAATATTGATCGCACCGTTCCTTTTGATGGTGGACTAACGGTATTTAATCAATTCAACCACTCTCTCCGCGAATACGGCGGCCATAGTGTACAGGTGGGCGGCGACTGGTTCATCGGAAAAAGAACAACCATCGGGGCTTTGTTTAACGGTCGTTTCGGTACCTGGAAAGAGGATGGCACCAGCACGGCGAATATTTCAGGGAACAGTCCCTGGTCATACAGCAGAGTCAATGCCGGCGGTGACCACGATCAGGGGTGGGATAACTATACTTACAACCTCAACTTCAAACATCAGTTTGATGATAAAGGCAAGGAGTTAACGGTTGATGCCGATTACTCTGATTTCAATGATAATACCGACGCTGATTATTTCAACTACTTCCTGAATAATGGAGGTGAGGAGACCGAAGCCCCCAATCTGTTGCAGTCTACCAACTATTCCAAAGTGAATATTAAAGCGATCAAGGCGGATTACAGTCAGCCCATCGGCGAAAAGAGCAAACTGGAAGTTGGTGCCAAGAGCAGCATCGTCGGTACGGATAACGGCGTGGAATTCCTCAAGCAACTGGACGGTGAATGGGTGCTAGACGATACCCGGGCCAATGATTTTGAATACGAAGAGACCATCCACGCAGCTTACGCCAACTTTAGTCATCAGTTTAGCGGACTGCTTTTGCAACTGGGCTTACGCTCGGAATACACCCTATCTGATGGTTTTTCCGTTACCCTGGATGAAAGAGTGAAGCGTGATTATTTGGACTTTTTCCCCAGTGTGAGTCTGTCACATAGTATCGGCGAAAAGAACAACCTAAGCTATTCCTATAGCCGCCGGATCGACCGGCCGTCGTATCAGGATCTGAATCCGTTTATTTTCTTCCTGGATCAGTTTACTTTCGGCCGGGGTAATCCCTTTCTGCAACCACAGTATACGGATGCATTCAGTGTGAACTACAGTCTGAATAACCGCTTTGTCGCCAGCCTGAGTTACAGCCACACTACCGATGCCATGTCGCAGGTCCTCGAACAGGAAAATGACAGCCAACGCACCTATCAGACCAATCGTAACCTGGCCATGTTTAACAATGTCAGCCTTAATGTTTCTGCTCCCTTTACCCTTGAGGAGTGGTGGACGGTGCGACTGAGCGCTACCGGTTTTCTCAACAGTTACCGGTCACCGTATATGGACATGGAGCTGAAAGAGGATCAATTCTCCTATAATTTTTATGTGGCCAACAACTTTAACCTTCCCGGCAAGTGGAAGGCTGAACTGACCGGTTTCTACCAGTCTCGCTTCCTGGAAAGCATCTTTGAAGCCAAACCCATTTACAATGTTGACTTTGGTGTGAGTAAGGATATTCTGGACGGCAAAGGCAAGATCAGTGTCAACGTCAACGATATCTTCAATACTCGTCGCTTCCGGGCCTCCATCCATCAGGGCGACCTGAATCTGGATCTGGTCAACAAGAATGAAAGCCGCCGGGTGAACGTGACCTTCAGCTACAATCTGGGCAACTCGGAAGTGAAGCCCGCCCGCCGTCGGAGTACGGCTACGGATGATGAGCAATCCCGGGTCAAGCAGGATTAAGATATAGGAGCTTTGTCTTAGGTAACCGGGTACCCCGCACCGGAAACCTGCTACCTAAGATTAAGTTTTGTGTGTAAATATTTTTCAGGCAACAGGGTGGTTTGGTGATGCAGTGCATCATCAAATCACCCTTGCTTTTTGTGTATATTGTGATTGAT
>JAGQXH010000260.1 GCA_020436695.1 Lewinella sp.
AAATAAAGCGGTTGAACCATTCGAGGTTGGAACCCAACGATAACATTAAAGTGAACAATACTCCGAGCGCCAGCCACCATTTAACGGGCCCCTTGACCAGACTTAGTCCCATAAGAAAAAAGAAGCAGGCGATGGCTCCAAAATAAATGGGCCCACTGGTAAACTGGAGCGCTCCCCAGTATAGCGGCGCTCCGAAGGTTTCCGGTAATTGTGCGCCAAGACGGGTAGTAATATCCCGTCCGATCTCCGAATTCCGGCTTACGGGTTCTGAAGTGCCCCCGCCTGCCACACCGGGAATGAAGGAAGAAAAAAGATCGATCACGCCATTACTCCAGCCCATAGCATAGTTCCAGGCCAGGCCTTCGGTTTGGCTACTCGAATTTGGGTCCGGTTCACCTTCTGCTTCCAGGATCGGTTTTCCCCGCATGGTATCCTCCGCGTACTGAAGGGTAGGCAGAATATTGGAAGCTGTACTCCCTAGAGCTAGTAATCCACCAATTACCAAAGTACCCGCGGCTTTTAAAAATTCGGGAACCGCCTTATCCTGAATGGCTTTTACCAACTCCGCAATCCCAAAGAATACAGTGGTCAAAACGAAATAGTAAGACATTTGGGGATGGCTGGCCCAGAGGTTCAGGCCGGTACCAAGCGCAAATATGGCGCCTCCCAGCAGGTATTGTTTACGAAAAGCAAGTATCATACCGGCAATGACCAGGGGGAGATAGATAATGGCCATCAGTTTTGAAGTATGCCCGGCTTCATATAACACCAGGTTATTGGTGGTGAGCCCAAAAGCTATCGCTCCCACTATGGCCAGCCATGGATTAACCCTGAGCACGACGAGCATGATAAAAAAGCTCAGCATGCCGACAAAGAACAGCCCGGCAGGTGAGGGGATACCTAAACGGGCGAGTTTCTGGATAACCGTCAATCCATTCCCTTTGCGAATGCTGTCGATCTGATAAGTAGGCATGCCGCCGAACATGGAGTTGGTCCATAAAGCATCCTTGCCGGTTTCTTCCTTATACTCCTTGATCTCCTGCACCATGCCCTTCCAGTGGCTGATGTCACCTTTGGTCATGACCTTGCCTTCGAACTGAGGAAAGAAGTAGGTCACACACAAGACAATGAAGAGCGCGATGGCCGCTAAATACGGGAGCAATTTATTGAACATAATTTTCATTTTATATAACCCCAAAGATCATCATAGAAAATCGACATCCACATCGTAAGGATAAGTCATCAGGTATTCCATAGCTCGGTCGATGTCGTATCCTTCAAAAATGATGCGGTATAGCATCTCCGTAATGGGAACTCTCAATTTATAATAATCGGCTAACTGCCGGGTGATCTGCAAAGTGCGAACCCCTTCGGCCAGTTCCGGCATCGTATCGGAGATCGTTGCAAAAGATTCTCCCTGCCCGAGCCTAAAACCGAAAGTGAAGTTACGGCTGTTCTTACTGGTAGCCGTAGCGATCAGGTCACCGATACCGGCCGTTCCGAAAAATGCCTGACCGGATGCGCCCATGGCTTTACCGAAATGCACCATCTCAATTAAGCCGCGCGTGATAAGCATGGCCTGAATATTTTTACCGAGCCCTTTGCCCTTGAGGATACCTGATCCTAGTGCAATGACATTTTTCAGGGCTCCGGCCAGTTCAGCACCCAGTATTTCATGGGATCCGAAAACGTGGAAACGTTTACTATCGAGTGCCATTTTACCCGCGTGGATCACCTCGTCGAAGGGACTGGCGATAAGCGTAGCGGTCGGTTGTCCCTCCATGATCTCACTGGCCAGATTCGGACCAGACAAACAACCAACTCGCACGACTACACTTTCCTGCCGGATCACTTCACTCATGGTACTTACCTGCTCGCGAGTGATGGCCTGCATACGGCCGTTTTCTTCACCGACTTCATTTATGTCAAATCCCTTGGTGCCGTGGATCAACATGTGGTAAGGCCGCAAATGAGGCCCCAGACTGTGCATCATCTTCCGGAAATTGGTAGAAGGCACAATTGGAAAAAGTAAACGACATTGCTCTGCCAGATGTTGTAGATCATGGGTAGCCTGAACACTGCTGGATATGCGAACGCCCAAATTCTCCCGGCTTCGGTTAATGCTTTCTACCAATTCCTGATTACGGCTATACAAGAGAACGTCCACATTGTGGGCCAGTAAATTGGCAATGGCAGTGCCGAAGCTACCCGCTCCGATGACGCCGACCGGCCGTTGTGAAGAAGGTTCGGACATGAAAAATTGAAGTTCGCTTACTTTGCCGTAAAAGTACATTTTCTGGCAATAAAGCAATAGTTTTCCCCAAAAACATTATCTTTGGCGCGGCTCTTCGGAGCATATTGAGTTTATGCGACGCAATTAAGGAAAATCTCCAATCCGGTGTTTCACCGAAATTGGGGCAATGTCCTTAATTGCGTCGCATTTTTTTTTGCGTCATCCTTAATTATTAATTCAAGTAGATTATGTTGAAATCACTATTTCCAAAGCTGATCGTCACGCTTTTCCTGGCCATATGGTGTGCCATATTGCCTGCGCAGAAATTTACCCCCAGCCAACTGAGTAAGATCGCACAACAATCCTTCCGCAATACCTTGCGAGTAGAGCCCTCGGTATTGTTAAACCCTCAAGAGTATGTCGACAGACTCCACAACATGCCTGCGGGGGAAGAAGAGGAAGATACCGGTTATCACGGCCGGAATGCACCGGAGACTAATCTGACCGAAACCGGAGAAGCCGAATCGGAGATCCATGCTGCCATTAATCCGGCCGACACCAATAATATTATCGTATCCGGGATGTTGCAGGAGCCTTCTCCCTTGGGAGCGTCTTTGACCTTCCCCACATACTATACCAAGGATTTTGGACAGACCTGGCAAAAAAGTGAGTTTAATGGTGTAGACTTCCTCGGGCCGTTGGTCATCGTAGCGGGAGGTGGTGATCCGATCATTGTATTTGAGGAGGACGGCACCGCGCACATCACCTGGTTGTTGCTGACGCTGGATTTGCTGAACAACCTCAAAACGGAAGCCAATCTTTATCTAGCCACTTCCGAAGATGGCGGGGCCACATGGGAAATGGCCAGCCGGCCTGTAGACGGCGGCGAGATCGTCTTTTCCGGAGATGCCCTTTCCGGCGGCGATGTAGGGCTGGAAAGTGGAAAATTCGTGGATAAAGAATGGATGGCAGTGGATTACAGTGAAACTTCTGCCAATCAGGGAAATATCTACATCGCTTATGCCGAGTTGAACGCAATTACAGATACTACCGTAGGCTATCGCATCCTGGTAAACCGTAAACTACCGGATTCAACCAATTTTGCGGAAGAACCGGTGGCGATCAATACGCCGGATTCCGTATTGGTACAGTTCACCAGTATTGATGTGGACCAGCGCGGATACGTTAATGTGTTGTTTACCCAGCTGGAAGCGGAAGATGCGCTGCCGGAACTGTACTATTCTTATTCATCCGACGGCGCACAGAGCTTCTCAGAACCTACCAAAGTGACGAGTTTCAACCTGCCCTGCTTCCTGGTCGCCGATAGTACCCAAACTTGTATTGTCGGTATCGATCAGGCGCGGATCTATCCTTGTCCGCACCTGCGAGTGGATCGCTCCGGTGGTGAAAATGACGGCAATATTTACGTCGTTTGGACGGCGGCCGGCCTGGACGAAAATGCTACAACCGGCCTGGATATTTATTATACCCGTTCTACCGATGGCGGAGCGAGCTGGGATACACCGGTCGTGCTTAATCAGGATGCTGACCCGGCCACTGACCAGTTTCACGCCAGTATGGCGGTCAACGAAAATGGAACGGTGGTGATCGGCTGGTATGATCGTCGTGATGATCCGAATAATCTGGAAACGCACTATTATCTCACCTATTCCAATGATGGCGGAACTACTTTTGTGCCGGACTTCCCGGTTACGTCCATACCCAGTGATTTTGCCCAGATCGGTAGCAAGAACCTCGGTTTCGGTATCGGTGAATATACCCAGATCGTAACAACCGGGAATTACGCTATTCCTTTCTGGGCTGATGGTCGTGGGAATGATGGCAATATCGAGATCTTTAGTTCGCTGGTGTTATTGGAAAACAATACCACGACTCCGGTACGTGACTTTGGTTCAGTTTCAACCGAATTTTCAGTAGGTCAGCCCACGCCGAACCCGGCTCAGGATGAGGTGAGGCTAATGGTTGATCTTAAGGAAACATCCTCCCTGAGTTTGCGCCTTTTGGATATTAAAGGCAGCCAGTTACAGTTATTGCATCAGGACAAGAGGGCATTTGCCGGTGAGCATATACTGACGTTCAGTGTCGCCGAACTGCCGGCCGGTATTTATACCCTGCTCGTGGAAACCGATTTTGGATTCCGTACGAAGCGACTGGTAGTGGAATAAGAAGACATAATCTACAAAGATTTAATTATCGACAGATGAAGGTGGTTCTGCCTGGCAGAGCTGCCTTTTTCTATTTTTGCCGATCGAAATGGATGCCTGAGACCCGTCCTGCGTCCAGCAGGAATTGATCCATTTTCCCTTTTTTAGTCGGTTTAAATTCGAGGCCGAGCCCATGGTCAGTTTCGAATGAGGTATCGGATACCGGTTGCAGGGGGATTTCCTCTGTTTCTCCGATCTTCAGGATCAGTTGACTGTCTTTTACTTCCAGGTCATAGGAAAAGTCGAGTTCAGGCGAATAGAAGCGGCCGGCATACACATTAAGCTCGGCAGTTGATAGGGTAGGAGCAGTTTCCTTTTCCGGCTTTATAGCTGCCGTTGCGGTTCCCGCTGCTTTCTTTGGAACTTCCGGCTCCAACAGATCCGCCAGACAGACATCTGCTACGGCATACCCCAGACCGGTCGGGCCCAGCGTGGTGACATTCCCTAAAATAACAACCGAAAATTGCTGGTCGGGAAACTGTACATAAAAAGCCCGGTAACCGCCCAGTGCACCACTGTGGGAAATCGTTCGCAGGCCGCGGTAATTATCATTGACCACTGCAAAAGCATAGTTTACTTCACTACCGTCCTTGTAACGGCCGTTGGTGAGCATTTTATCGATCAATTCCTGACCATTTTTCCCCAGTTTGTTATGGTAAAAATTCTGATCCCAGAGAAACATATCCTGCACATTGGAATATAGGCCACCTGAACCGACCAGATCAAAACGCATGATCATGTTCTCGATCTCTCCGGCCCGGTTTTCATTATAACCGAAAGCGCGATTGCGGATGATCCGCCGGTTATCATCGCCGAAGAAGGTATGGGACATACCCAGCTTTTTAAAAATATTTTCGTCCGCATACTCCCGCAACGTTTGCCCGCTAACCCGCTCGATGATCATACTCATCATGAAATAGCAGGAATTACTGTAGCGATATTCCGTACCCGGCTCGAAGTTCAACTTTTCCTGACGCTTGATCAGATCGTAGATCTCCGATTCGGGGATCTCATCCAGGTGAGAGCGTCCTTTCAATTCCCAAAGCGTGAGATTGTCCCGGATGCCGCTGGTGTGATGGATCAGATTACGGCTGGTGACCGGTGTTCCGTAATCGGGAAATTCCGGCAGGTAGGTGCGAATATCGGCGTCCAGATCGATCTTACCGGCTTCCTCCAGCAACAGCATGCACATCGCTACAAATTGCTTGGAAACCGATCCGATATAAAACACGGTTTCCGGGCGAATGGCGATCCCATGTTCCAGATCAGCCATGCCATAACCTTTTTCATAAACGATTGTTCCATTATGGATAACTGCCAGCGCGGCACCCGGACGGTCGGTCCGGTTCCATTTGGCAAAAACCTGATCTATTTTCTGGAGTTGTTCTTTTGTGAATTGAGCGTTTGAGAAAGAAGGTAACAGGCTGAAGAGGCAGAAGAGCAGCAGCCAATGGGAACGTGCAGACATGGCAGTGAATTTGGTACTTCGAAAGATATAGATTTTTTTCACGATTAACCAACCGTAACTTATGAAACAGTTTTTCCTCTTCTTACTGATCGCCACCACCGCCACTTTGTCGGCCCAGACGGATAAGATCCCCACCTCGAAAGGAGAGATCGTTCTGCATCCTATTCTACACAGTACCATGGTGTTGGAATGGAAAGGCAAAACCGTTTTTGTTGATCCTTATGGAGGTGCGGAAAAACTTTCTGCTTACGGAGCACCCGACCTGGTGCTGATTACCGATATTCATGGTGATCACATGAATAAGGAAACGCTGGGTGGATTGGACCTTAGTAAGACTACCCTTATCGCACCGCAGGCAGTGGTGGACGAACTGGGAGAGATCGCTTTTAAAAAAATTAAACCGCTTGCAAATGGAGCCGCTACAAAATGGAAAGGGGTAACTGTAGAGGCCATTCCCATGTACAATCTGCCGGAAACGGATGATTCGCGCCATCCCAAAGGCCGGGGCAACGGATATGTGCTCACGGTGGGCAAAAAACGCGTGTATATTTCCGGAGATACGGAGGACATCACCGAGATGCGTCAGTTGCAAAATATCGACGTGGCCTTCGTCTGTATGAATCTGCCTTTCACCATGACGGTAGAGCAGGCTGCCGATGCCGTGCTGGAATTTAAACCTAAAGTGGTGTATCCTTTTCACTTTCGGGGACGGGACGGGCTGGCTGACGTAGGCAAGTTTAAAGAACTGGTGGACGCCGGTGATGCGGGTGTGGAAGTGCGGCTGCGTAATTGGTATCCGGAGAATTAACAGAGATGGGGTTGTGTAAAAAGTCCCATTAAGCGTTTTGCTCAGAAATAATGTTCGGTTTTTCCTTCGCGCAGCCCCTCTAACTCCCCCTAGGGAGAACCACCCAAACCCAAAAACCGAACATTATTTCTTGTCCATCATCGGAAAATGACTTTTTACACAACCCCATCTTTATCATTGAACATGCACATTTACCAAGTGCAATCCCTCTTTCTCCTGCATTTCCCAAAGTCCGTCAAATTCAGTGCGATCCAGGTTGCGTATGAGTTTGGTCTCATAATCTCCCCGTCGGTAGATGCACAGATAATTTGGTTGATCGTTGACCGGATAACTCTGGTAGTCAATTAGGCGGTAGCCGCTTTTGGTGCGTTGCAGCAGATCAGTACTGAATTCCCGGGGATCATTACTGGCAAAAATATAGGTTTGGGAAGAGACCGGGCCGTAATAATAGGAAACCAGATAAATAGTCGTTTTGGCCGGGGTTTGGAATACTTCGATATTGACGGGATAATAGTTCTCTTTACCCATCTCCTCGGTCTTCATTTCGATCCCTTCAACAGAATCCAGCTTCCATATCTTATGTTTGGTATCCCCCTGATGCCAGATTCCGATATACTGATGGTCGATCTCATTGAGCGCATAAGCTTCAACATCGGTGATCACATAGCCTTCCTTGACCATGGCTCTTTTGAGCTTGACAAATTCTTTCCAGCCGGTCACTTGTTCAAGTTTGCTTTTCAAGCCGCTCTTAGTGCCGATCAGCCAGAAATAACGTTCGCCATCAATAAGTTTGGATTCGATATCGGTAGGACGAAAGCCTTCGGCATTCCATTCTTTGATTTTCCCTTCTAAAGCATCAGCGGTAAGTTTGTCGGCGTACACCATCTGGGCTTCAGTTTGCTGAAATACGCCTGAAAAGATCTGTTGGGCCATAGCGATGTGGCCTATACCCAGAAAAAGGGCTAAGACGAAAGATTTCATCAGGTACAGTTTTGGTTAAATGTATAAGTTTCTCTCAAAAGTATTAGTTCGGCATAATTGCTTTTTTAACTGTGACCTGTGTTATAGTCGACAGTAGGTGGTCAACGGTTGATAGTCTTTTCCTCAATGTTATATCTTGTACTGAATATCGACTGTCGACTAGCGACTATTGACTAATTAACGACTTTTTTCCAGTGCTTGGTTTATATCATGCATAATATCTTCAATATTTTCCAGGCCCACCGATATTCTGATCAATCCTGGGGTGATACCTACCGCCGCCTGTTCCTCCGGTTTGAGCTTGGAATGAGTCGTTGATGCCGGATGGGTGACAATGGTGCGGGTGTCGCCCAGGTTGGATGAAAGGGAGCACAATTCCACAGCATTTAGAAAGCGCATGGCTCTTTCGGCTCCACCTTTCACTTCCATAGTCACAATACCGCCTCCCTGTTGCATCTGGCTTTTTGCCAGTTCATATTGTGGATGAGACGAGAGGAACGGATAACTTACGTTCTGTATATCCGAATGGCTTTCCAGGTGTTCAGCCAACGCCAGTGCATTGGCACAATGCCGGTCCATCCGCACTCCAAGGGTTTCCAGGCTTTTGGAAAGCAGCCAGGCATTGAAGGGCGACATTGCCGGGCCGGTATGCCGGCAGAAGAAGATCACCTCGTCAATGAGCTCCTTTGAACCGAGCACCATGCCACCAAGTACCCGTCCCTGACCATCCGTCCATTTGGTGGTGGAATGTACACTCAGGTGGGCACCGAAATCCAGTGGCCGCTGTAGATAGGAGGTAGCGAAACAATTGTCTACATTCAGGATGAGGTCGTGTGCTTGGGCAAATGCACCGGCAGCGCGGAGATCCACCAAGGTTAGCCCCGGATTGGATGGCGTTTCCAGGATGAACATTTTGGTATCTGGCCGGACGGCGTCAGCCCAGGTCTCAGGCTGGTCAGGTTCCACGTAGGTATAGGTAATACCCCAACGAGGTAATAGTTGCGTCAGGATCTGGTGGGTCGATCCAAAAACGGCGCGGGATGCCAGAACATGATCCCCCATTTTCAGGAAAGCCATCATGCTGGCAAAAATGGCAGACATACCTGATGCTGTAGCGAAACCGGCTTCTGCACCTTCCATCGCACACATTTTGGCAATGAGTTCATCGGTATTGGGGTTGCTGTAACGGGAATAGATAATGCCTTCAGCCTGACCGGCAAAGGTATCCCGCATTTCTTCCGCCGAAGGAAAGGTAAAGCTGGAGGTCAGAAACATCGGCGTGCTGTGCTCGCGATAAGGGGTTTTTCCCATCTGATTGCGAATAGCACCGGTTTCAAAAGCTTGTTTCTTAGCCATTTTTGGATTGTATTGAAAAGTCCCAGGTGATGTTAACTGTTTTTTCGATCATTTTGGAGACCGAACAAAGTTCTTCAACTGCTATGCGGCAGGCACGTTCGGCTTTCTTGGCATTCAGGTCGCCGTGAAGAATATAATGCAGGTGAATGTCCGTAAAGACGGCCGGGATCTCACCTTCCCTTCTTTTTCCCTCAACTTCTACCTCGATATGCTCCAGTTGCTGCCGTTGCTTTTTCAGCAGCAGGATCACGTCAATCGTACTGCAACTGGCCAAAGAGCTGAGGAACATTTCCATTGGTCGCACGCCCTTATTTTCGCCACCTATAGCCGGTGAGCCATCGGCGTCGACACTCAGACCGCTCTCATTGGTAGAGCGCATATGGAAGGCCTCGTTGATCCTTTCTAACTTTATTTTCATAAAAGTGGTAACTTTTTTTAGGGTGGGCAAATATAGGACCTTGCGAATTAAAACCTTGAGTTTGATCAGGGATACTTGAAGCCGATATTGACACTTTTTGAGACTTATTCTTCGGGATACTTGATTTTTTGCCGTGCGCTGAATACTTTTGCACCACAATCACTTCTTTAGCAAGAAATGGTTTTATACCGAAGGGTGGAGAGATCGGGCTCCGTGAAACCCTGGCAACCTTACCTTTCATCGGGTAAAAGGTGCCAAATCCCGCCTCCCGGATAATTTTGTCCGGGTGGGAATATAAAATCAAATACCAGTATGCTTTTACATTCAGCTCAGGCAGGTCCTGAACACACGCATTACCTCACAACGAATATTTTCTTACAGGCCCTCCTCATGCACAGTGGGAAGGGCAGCCTGCATTGTTGCCGTCATTAATGCAAATTCACTTTTCGTATAGGGATTGAGGCAAAGGCCTGCACAGGTCTATCCATATCCCGGCGAGACATAATCACCTTTTTCAAAATTATTTAAACCAAACCCATGTCAGCATTACATTTTGAAACCTTGCAATTGCACGCCGGTCAGGAAGAAGTAGATGCCACTACACGTTCGCGTGCAGTGCCTATTTACCAAACCACGTCTTACACTTTCAAAGACTCTGAGCACGGCGCTAATCTCTTCGCCCTGAAAGAGTTCGGTAACATCTACACCCGGATCATGAATCCGACCAGCGATGTATTTGAAAAACGCGTAGCTGCTCTGGAAGGCGGTGTGGCGGCCCTGGCGACCGGATCCGGTCAGGCAGCTCAGTTCCTGGCCCTGAACAACATTCTGCAGGCCGGCGACAACTTTGTGTCCTCCTCAAACTTATATGGAGGAACGTACAATCAGTTTAAAGTTGCATTTAAACGGCTGGGTATAGAAGCCCGTTTTGCGGCTGG